>NZ_JCACCM010000174.1:0-7750 GCF_059501405.1 Myxacorys sp. | reverse complement strand
TGCTTCCCTCCTAGCTTTCGTTTCAACTTCCAGTACTTCTGTCAGTCAAGCAGGGGCTTACCCTAAACGTTCGCACGACTAAGTGGATCAGTTTGCCATGCGACGCACTGCTTGAAAAAGGAATCTCATTGTCCGGACTGTATGTCAGTGAATCAGTTAAGCCTAGTGACCCCCGAATAGCCTCTTGGTTTAGGCTTCTGGGGCAGGTTCAATCGACTGAAGGTGACCAGCTTAAACTGATTGATACACGAGAAGGCATGGAGGTAGTTTCTGCTCAAAAAGTTTTTCTAGAGCCGCGTCGAGAAGCATTCAATCTTTGCCTAAAACATATATTCAAAGAGCGATTGCCCGAGGTGGAGGAGGATTTAGGCGCTCTCCTGGCTGACTTTCGAAGTGGTCCATCGCGGCTTAAGCGACTTAGGGCTGTAGCAAAGTATTTCTCTGAACAATCCTTGGAGATACTTCCCGGAGTAACGTTTACTCTTCAGCCATTCCTATCCGAAAACGAAGATAAAACGCTACCTCCAGTTCATACAGTACCTCGCACGGTCTATGTCTTTAACGATTCTGGTGAGAAGACTGATACTTGGCACGATCGAGGGCTGAATGAATATGGTCCTTATACATCAACAACTTTCACCCCTTCAACGCCTCGAATCTGTATAATCTGCCAAGGCACTCGGAAGGGAAGGGTCGAGCAGTTTCTGTATAAGTTGCTCAAAGGGGTAACTGTCCCACAGATTTCAAAGAAAGGTAAGCCCCAACCTTTTGCCAAAGGGCTAATTCATAAATATGCGTTGGATGATGTTGAAACTCACTTCTTCGTAGCAACTGATAAGACATCCACAGCGTATGATAAAGCCGTGCGACAGGCACTCAGTTATCAAAGTCGTGAGGGATTCAGGTGGAACTTAGCACTTATCCAAATTGATGAGGCTTTTCATGATTTGTACGGTGACAATAATCCATACCTCACCTCAAAAGCAGCCTTTTTAGCTGAACAGATTCCTACGCAAGATTTTGAGATTGAGACAATTGATGTCTCAGACTACAATCTCTGCTTCATTCTCAACATTATGTCCTTAGCTATCTACGCGAAGCTAGGGGGAATTCCATGGCTCATTAAAGCAAACCCTACGATAACGCATGAACTCGTTTTTGGGCTTGGCAGTGCGGCTTTAAGTCAAGGACGCTTGGGGCAACGAGAGCAGGTTGTTGGTATCACAACAGTATTCTCAGGTGACGGGAACTATATGCTTTCCAATTTGTCGAAAGCCGTGCCTGTTTCGGAGTACAAAGATGCCTTACTTGAGTCCTTACGGGATACCATTGAAAAAGTAAAACGTGCTATGAATTGGCAGCTAGGAAGCCATATTCGGCTCATCTTTCATGCTTTCAAACCTCTGAAAGATAGCGAAGCAGAGGCGGTCAAGGAGTTAATGAAAGAACTTGGTGAATTCGATGTAGAATACGCATTCATCCACGTTGTCAAGGAACATCCCTTTACTCTCTTTGATGAGTCTGAGGATGGAGTGTTGGATTACGAAACTCGAATACATGGAAAGGGAAAATTTGCCCCTAAAAGAGGGCTATTTGTCCGTGTATCAAAATCCGAAGTCCTGCTCACGTTGACTGGAGCACATGAGGTTAAGCGACCAGAAGATGGAATTCCTACTCCGGTTTTGCTACGTCTCCATCGAGAATCAACTTTCGACGATACAACGTATCTTGCTCGGCAGGTGTTCACATTCTCCTGTCATTCGTGGCGCAGCTTCTTCCCCTCACCTATGCCAGTTACAATCACTTACTCAGAGCTAATTGCAAAAATGTTAGGACAGTTGGGAACAGTTTCGTTTTGGAACCCCAACGTAATGTTAGGGCGGATAGGTGAGACGCGATGGTTTCTGTAGCTTCCCTAGACGAACTACTCTTATGTGACGCAAGAAGTGCGCTTTTGCGGGAGCTGATGCATTTGCCTGGAAAAGGAAATTTAGAGGAAGCGTTTTCAGCATGGTTACTGGGCGATGTTGAAATACCCTTTCAACTTGGTCATGCTGCCTCTGCGGTAGCTGGTCATGTTGGTGGGCAGAGGAGATATCAAGACATCGCTGTGCTTGGCTTTGCTGCAACGTGCGATCGCCTTCAAGAAACTCATCAATCCGCTTTGAAGGAGGGATTGCTTTGGATTATAGGTCGTGAGCCTTCCATAGATGGACGACTTCAAGGTTTCTGCACAGATGCTGTTGCGCTTTTGGGAATAGTACTTGGAGCTAGGGCATTAGAAGACAACAATATTATGGCTCAGCTACATGAATGGCTCAATAAATTTATGAGCCATACTTTTCAAACACGTTTGCACGATTGGCAAATGTGTTTGTTAATTGGAGTTTGCCAAGTTGGGGGAATTAATGCTCAAAAGGCTGTTCCAGATGCTAATGATCTTGCAGATGTTAGAGTAGCTTTGCGTTCTAAGAAGATTTTGAGTTACGACGTACCTACCGAAACACAAGACCAGTTAGCAACGTTGTTACTGATGAAGCGTGGCTTGGGAAGTGACAACAATGTTAGTCGTGCAGCGCTTCGACTTGCAGCATTTCAAGTAATTCAAACAATTTCCTCTGAAATTAATTTAGGTAAACCAACAATAGAAGATGTTTCGCGAATTCTCCATCGCATTCCTGCTGCATTTCGTCGATGGACTTGGGAAGATAAAGCTCGAACAAGGGGAAAAGAGGCTCGAAAATGGTACATCGACAATGAGTATCACGTTCAAAATCTTCTTTACTTTTTATTGTCACCTATTTTCTCTGATTTGAAAGATGAAGATTACACTCCCTCTATCGGACAAATGCATCCAAGAGCGGATCTTCTAATACCTAGCCTATCACTCATTATAGAAGTAAAGTTTATGCGAGCAAGCAACAAACCTCAGGACATAATTGAGCAAATTGCTGCTGATTCTAATCTTTATTTAATTAGCGGTTCAACCTATAAACAAATCATTGCTTTCATCTGGGATAACTCTAGCCAATCACAAGAGCATGATTATATGCGGAATGGTTTAAAGCAGCTCCCAGGAATCGTAGATGCAATAGTAATATCACGCCCTGGAAACCTTCTAGAATAGGGCATAAAAGTGTGTTACAAAAGGCGATCATGAGTTTCTAGTAAGCGTCTTATGCCGGAAATTAACTTTCAACAAATTCGCCCTTTTAATGGTGGAGTACGAGAGGCATTTGAAGAACTTTGTTGCCAAATGTTTCGTCGTCTAACTGCTCCAGAAGTTGAACTTAACAGCACATATCAACGTTTTAGAGGAGCAGGAGGGGATGGTGGTGTCGAAGCTCTTTGGATTTCACCAAATGGAGAGAAATGGGGACTTCAGGCAAAGTACTTTGATGGCCTTCATGACTCTCAATTTGCACAGATGACTGAATCGCTACAGCAGGCTGTAGGCAACCATCCTGAACTTAGGAAGTATACATTTTGTATCCCATTCAACCCTACAGGCCCTACAGCAAGGGGTCGCCGTGGTAGAAGTCAAAGTGAAAAGCTTAGTGATTGGATCCAAAATGCTCGACAAGAGCTTCAAACTAATGGTCTTGATATCGCCATTGAACTCTGGGCAGAAAGCGTCCTATGCGATCGATTACTTGCTGTTGATATAAATGGGGGATTACGTCGCTATTGGTTTGATAGCAATGTTATGGGTTGGGATTGGTTTGGTACTAGACTCGATGAAGCTAAAGTTCAAGCAGGAAGACGCTACACTCCTAAACTTTCGGTTGATGTACCTGCATTTGCTGCCTTAGAAGCGTTTTCTTGTACTGACAAGTGGCAAAAGCGAAGTGAGATACTCCTTGCTACTCTTCGTAAAACTATTAGTTCTTGGCATCAAGCTATAAATACTTCCAGTTCTTTACCAGAAGAGTGCCAAGATTTAGTCGCATCTATTTCTAATCAACTTAGCCAGTTAGAAATTGAACTCAGAGAAGTATCTTTTTGAGAGCGGCATCTAAATCTAGAAGTTATCAATTCTCATGTTGGGCATTTACTTCAGGACAGCCAGCAGGCAGAACAAATTTTTCTAGATGATCTAATAGCAAATTATGGTGACAATGCTGATACACCTGGATTTCGTCAATTTGAAGCGGAATATAATGTACACTTTCCTGCTGCAAAACTCGATACATCGAGAGAACTATTAGCTGTACTCAGGAAACTAGAAGAGTGGCTGGAAAGCCCTGATACAAGACTGCCTAGGAGCAAGATGATGCTTCTCCGGGGACCAGCGGGAGTAGGAAAAACACATGCAATTATCGATCATGCTATTCATCGGTATGCAGATGGGCAACTCTGCCTTGTGTTTTACGGTGAAGACTTTGCTGGTGGAGAACCTTGGGAGGTGATGGTACGAAAGTTAGGGCTTCCAGGGGATGTTGGCCGTGATGAGTTCTGGAGCATGATTGATACGATTGGCGAATCGGCTGGAATTCCAGCTCTGATTTGTATTGATGCTCTCAATGAATCACAAGATAGAAGCCGTTGGAAACAGGCATGGTTACCTACTCTTCGTCAGCAAATCACTCAATTTTCTTGGCTAAAGCTCTGCATATCTTGTCGAGATACTTACCTAGATGAAGTGATTGAAGATGAAAGTGAGATCCCTTACTTTGAGCATAATGGTTTTGTCGGGAGAGAGTTTGAGGCAATACAGAAGTTTTTTGAGTTTTATCAACTAGAACCTCCAACTACACCGCTACTGCAACGAGAGTTTGCGAATCCACTTTTTCTACATCTTGTTTGCATTGGACTACAGGACGAAGGGCTTGCATCCTTGCCTTTAGGGTCTCTTGGATTCACGGATATTCTTAGGCTTATTCTTGACAGTAAAAATAAGAGTGCCGCTCAAGTGTGTCGATATGACTTCAGGGACAACAAAGTCTATTCGGCTGTCGAGGCACTTGCACGAGAGATGTCCCAACGTAGAACACGAATTCTTCCGCGTGAGATTGCTCAGGATACAGTTGGTAGAATATTTTCAACTGATGATCATACTCGTTCACTTTTTCTGCAATTAGAGAAGGAAGGACTTATTTCCTTTCTATTTCGGAAAGAAAGACCTCTTGCTCCTAGACAGTGGTTTTGTAGATTCACTTTTGAGCGCATCGGTGACTTTTTGATTGCTCTCTCAGTTATTAATGAAATTGACACCAAAATTCACGCAATTCCACAATCGCAAGAATTGCAGCCGCAGACAAATATTATCAGTTTCATTAGAGAGTCTATATTAGAGTACTCTAACGAAACTGCTCGTGCCAACTCAACTCAACCAACTTCTGACAACACTGAAGAACTGCTAAAAAACAGGGGTGTACTCGAAGCCTTATCCATCATTTTGCCTGAAAGATTTCACGTAGAGCTGGCTGATGTACTCGATACTGTAAATCGAATTCAAGTTCTTCTACCGATTACATTTTCAGGATTTGAGTGGCGTTCACCGAGCAGTTTTTCTCACCGTACTGAGTTTTTAATTTATGAGGGTTTACGCAATAGCCAAACTGCATTCAATGTCATGAGTGCTCTATTTGGCATGGTTCCAGTTCCTAATCATCCATTGAATGCTGAATTTATAGACAGACTAAACTGGGATGCTGATTTAACAACAAGGGATCCGTTTTGGAGTTCCACTCTGCACAAGGACTTTGAGGGGAAAGGCAGGGCAAGGCAGTTGATTGAGTGGTCGCTGAAAGCAGATCTTACTACTTTCAGTGAAGAAACTGCACGACTATGGTCATTGTTTCTGGCATGGTGTTGTGCATCCTCAGACAGACGGGTGCGCGATCGCGCTAGCAAAGGGTTAACGCGATTCTTTTTGATAAAACCCACAATCATTAAGCCACTCATTTTGCATTTCGCTGAAGTTGATGATGACTACATATTGGAACGTGTAAGCCTCGCAGCTTATAGTGCTCTTTTACATCTTAAAGATGAATACTTTACCAAAGATACTGCTGAAGCTATCTATGCTGAGTTCTTTGCTCAGGACTCTGTTCCAGATAGTGTGTTAACCAGAGACTGGTTAAGGCTCATTGTGGAGCTAGCATATCAGCAAAATATTTTAGACCAAGCAATTAATACCGCCCGATTTAGACCACCTTATGCTAGTCACTGGTCTATCGCGTTCCCAACAGAGGAGGATGTTAGTCATCTCGTTAATGAAGAACCCTTTAAAGGAAATATGAACCTCAGTGACTTTGGAATCGGTACAGATTTTGCACGTTACAAGCTAGAGCCAAGAATATTGGGAGCGTATGATCTTGAAGCCTTAGGAATCAGCCGAGAAGATATTTTTCGATGGTTCATTCAAAAAGTGTCTGAACTAGGATATCCGGGGCTAAAGCAACAATGTTATCGATATGATATGCACCTGCTGAGTAAGTACGGTGGAGGTCGAGCACGACCAGTTTGGGCCGAACGTTTGGGCAAGAAGTATTACTGGATATTGTTTCGTCAACTAGCAGGTATTATCTCCGATCATGTACCAAGAAAAATAGAATTATGGGGAGATGAACGAGAAACATCTTTACCTAGAGTGCATGGGATCGATTTCAGAGATATTGATTTGACAGATCTACGCTCATTCCTCCCACAAGATCCTGAATATCTAGCGTGGTGGGAGCCAATTGCTTATGATTTTAGTGTTTTTTCTCACTTGGATCATGCGAGCTGGATATGGGATGGGAACTTCCTAAATGCTATGCAGGTAATTGAGACCTCTGACAATAGCAGTGGCGATTGGGTCTACCTGTCCTTATATTTAAGTCTAAGGGATACACCAGAACTTAGTGCAGATGATGAGCGCTCCTATCGAAACTTCTCCATCTTACTTAAATCAGCTTTTGTACCATATTCAGACTTGGCAAGAATACGCCGAGCAGCACGCTCTACTGATGATTTTTACAATCGTTCTGATCTGGATGAGCCACATGATTATCGATTGCTCATTGGTGAATATCCCAATACATTACCTTTCCGTCAGAGAATAGAAGTTGGTGAGATAGACCTTAGTTGCTCCGTTCCAGGAACAGACGCAGCGCAGAACACCTGCATTGAGTTACTAAGAGGAGGGGAGTTTGAATATGACTGTAGTGAGGAAGAGTCAATACCAAATCTTTTAGTACCAGCCCCTGATCTTGTTGATTTTGGCAGATTGCAGTGGGATGGTTTGTACGGTTGGATAGATTCTGCTAATTCTCTGCAAGTGGTAGCAATCAATAATAAACAAGGTTCAGGATTACTTATTAAGAAGGATTATCTTCAGCAGTTTCTTGAAAACAGATCTCTTGCACTTATATATGTTTGCTTGCAGCGCAAATATTTTGTTAACGGTTTTAGACAAGGTCCAGGCTCACATGAATTAAGAAGTATGTATGAGCTAAACGGTAACCAGATTCGATTACTTTCAAAATCTGCTCATCAGTACCATAATAATTTACAAGAAGAATGAGAAAGAATTTCTAAGCTTCCAAAAGATTTGCCGTGTTTCTGCAATTCTTTAATATTGGGAAAAGTAATTACATCTATCTCAAGCGACTCCAACGATCGCGGCGACAATCCGCTCATCCAATGGCTTAAGGAAGCGCAACTCACGGCTGAAGGCAGCCTTAATATCCTCAGTTTTGAGCAGTTCTTGATTAGACTTAATCGGCAATAGCTTAATCTAGAAGACATATAGTTATTCTCGCTC
>NZ_JCACCM010000173.1:0-7839 GCF_059501405.1 Myxacorys sp. | reverse complement strand
CTTCAGCAATCGACTGGAGAGACTCCGCTTTACTAGATTCATCTTTAATCGATTTTGTAACGTCCAGAGCGTGAGATAAAAGTTGCTGAGCTTTTTGAGTTTCACCAAAAGCAACCCAGACTTGTGACATGTCACTAAACACTGAAGGTTTCATATCGGGGGACTTGGTATTTCCCACAACAATTTCGACTTGGTGTAAAAGACTCTTAGCAGAATCTCGATCCTTGACTTCAGGAATGAGCTTTACAATTTTAGAAAGCTCTGTAGGGCTATAGCCTTCCAAAACAAACCAATTAAGCCATAGGCTGGGGACAGGATTGTTTTTAACTCCAGAGACCATATCCAGATTCAGTGCAGCAGTTAAATCTTGAGATACAGGCCCAGAAGATGGTAGAACCTGCATATTTGCCATGATGATTAAGTTCCAGCGCGTCCACTGAATCTGTCCTGGCGAAGTATAAGACCACCCTCCAAAGCATAGAAGTAATATGAAGGGCGCAGCACTTAATCCATAAGTCCAACTGATCCCCTTCCAACTTCGACGTAATAGCTCCTGCTTCTGCCCTCGCTGCACTCCCCATGTCAGAAATCCGCGCTGCTGCTGCAACAACCATAGCTCCTTCACGCTAAATAAATACCGCCGACTCTTTCCACTCCCCAACCACTCATTTACCCGCCGATCGAGCAACAAATTCGCCCGACTCGCCTCCGAAAGCTCCTGATTTGCCACCTGTCGCAGCGCCGGAATCAACCGCTCGTGAGCAAGCTCATACACCACTTCCCCATCCCCATCTCCCGGCGTAATCAACCGCGACTCCGACAACCAAGCCACCGCATCTTTCACCTCCGACGGCGACCCATGCACCTTCTCCGTCATCCCCTGCAACTGCGCGATCGAAAACGCCCCCGATCGCACATTCCGCTCCAAATCCGTCAACGCCAACAGCACCTCCAACGCCCGCTCCCGCTCCGACTTCCCCGGTATTGCATCCAGCGATCGCTGCAACGATCGACCCAACAATCCATCCACACCCCCCAATTTTTGAAACGCCACCTGATCAAACCGCCGATTGTCTTCACTTGGCTCCCGGCTCACCATCTGCGCCAACACCTGCACCTCCACCGGAGCTACCTTTCCATCTCGCCCCGCCAACTCATCCCGCGCCATCTCCTGCACAAACGCCTCATTAAACGACCACTTCTCCGTCTCGGCAATTACCCGCAGCACCCTCGTTGCCTGCTCTGGCGCAAACTTCTCCAGCCGTTGCACCTGCGAAGGACGCACCGAATACCCCAACACCTTCTGAATCTCAATCAAGCGATCGCTCAAGTCCCCCCGAATCCCAATCAAAATCTTTACGGGCACATCGCTCTCATACCACTCCTTCAGCGCCCCAATAAACCGCCCCCGCTCCGCCTCCTGAAACTGCACAAAAAACTGCTCAAACTGATCCAAAATCAGCACGATCGGCTTTCCTGCCTTCTCCGCCGACGATCGGAGCATCGCCACAAACGCCTCATCCCGACCCGCCCCCAACGCCTTCCGAATCAACTCAATCGGATCGCGATCGCTCAGTTTCACATACACCCCAGTCAGCTTCACCTGTCCCAAATTCGGCATCAAGCCCGCCTGCAACAGCGAACTCTTCCCCACCCCCGACTCTCCCATCAACAAAAACAGCCGCAAATCCTCCGTATCCAGTGCATCGAGACAGTCCTGCACATCCCTCTGCCGCTCCAACCGCTTAAAAATCTCCGCATCCTTCTGCTCAAACGATCGCAATCCCTTAATCGCCTGTCGCTCTGGCACTGGCTCCAAAATGCGCTTGGGTAACGTCACGACTGCCGCGCCCACTGCCCCGATCGTCACTCCTCCCATCCCCATCCAGAATGCAGGCACATACCACTCTGGCAAGTCCCGCATCCCAAAAAACAACTCCCCGACCTTCTGTGCGCTGATGGGATTGAGTGCCAGAAACGCTACTCCACCGATCGTCACAAACCGCTTTGACCAACTGCCATAGCGCAAATTCTCCGCCACCAGCTTCACAAACTTCTCAGACTTTTCTAACCAATCCTGCGCCTCCTCTGGCGACTGCGGCAGCTTCTCCGATGGCGATGAGTCCTCCGGCTTACGCTCCTCTGGGGTGGTTCGATTCAGAGTTATTTCAGTCGGCTTTGTAGGTTCATCTGACATGGGGGCGACCATCCAGCGTAATCATTTGAGAATAATTTAATCCCAGTATGACAAATCTCTCAGAGGCGATTGATGACTTCTCTTTGGCTCCATCTCAACACACCTGTTTGGTTACTGATCACAGGCGGTTGGTTCGCGATCGCTAGTGGTTGAGATTTCGATTGCAGGTGTTTGGTTACGAATTGCGGGTGGTTGGTTCGCGATCGCTAGTGTTTGGTTACGAATTGCGGGTGATTGGTTTGCGATCGCTAGTGTTTGGTTACGAATTGCGGGTGGTTGGTTCGCGATCGCGTGCAGTCTGTCATGTAGCAATCGCAAACGATCGTAGGGAATAAGCATCTCCTCCCATTTTTTACAGCAGGTCTTCTAGATTGATTCCGTTAGCTCGGAGTCGCTCAATCAATCGCTCTTTTTCTTGTCGCTCTTGGTTTGCCCGCTCCTCTGCCGTTGGGTAACGAGTTCCAGCTTCGTCATACCATGCCAACTGCTCTTGGGGAATGTTGCCGAATACAACTTGAGCGCGTCCGATGCCTAAGCCGATCTCTGGCATCCAAAACGGCTCTCCAATTTGAAGCTGATAAATTCCGTTGACCAGCTTGTAGACCTCGAAGGGTTGATGTCCGTCACGCTTCCAGAATTCGGGGTTGTAGATGACGTAGTACAACACGCCCAAGCGAGTGTAGATATTTAGCTTGTCGTCGTACTCTCCGCCTGGAGTGTGGGAGACCATCTCTAATACTAAGATGGGCGGGATGTCTTGTTCTTCCCACAGGACATAGCTTTTGCGAGATTTGCCGCCTTTTTTGCGCTCTACGCCGATGCTGAGAAACCCATCGGGGACGACTGGAACTCTAGGATTAACGCCTGTGGTGTGGTAGATTGCCATGTCTGCCCCGAAGTACCAGTCCATGCGATCTGCCCAGATGGAGGCGAGAAGAAATAGCAAAACGTTGGGGAGAAAGTTTTGGTCTTCGTTATCCACAGGAATATCGTCTGAGCAGGGCAGTTCGTCGCTAGTTGGAAGCTGCTTGAGGTCTGGTGGAAGCATAGTACTCACGTTCACTCAGTTAGCTTTATTGTAGAGTGCGCTTCATCAAGTCTCTAGTTCTGGTTGGCGCTTTGGTAGAATACGACGTTGATGAGTAAGAAAAATTACGACATGCAGATTCAAAGCCAGTCAAGGTGAACGAGGCAATCGCGCTCTACCAAGAATCGTTATCGCTCTTTGAGCAAATCGGGAATGTGCAAGGCAAAGCGGCGGCGTTGGCGATGATGGCACAATGCTGCCGCTCAGCAAGCGGCAACTTTGAAACCGCGATCGTTCATCTCCAAGAATCGCTGCAAATCCTGCAACATATTGGCTCTCCTCATGCGGCAACCGTTGAAGAAATCCTTGCAGATGTTCCGAGTGCGCTGCGATCGTCCTTATAGAATGCAGAAAACCGGAGCGCGATCGTAACTGCCGACCTCTCCCCTGATTTTTACCAGAGAGATCATTTCAAGTGCCCCCTTTTGACTAAGATGATGAGGAAGCTGTAGTTTAGTTATGGCTTCCGATAGTTTTAACTGATTAGGTATTTTTGCTTACTATCCTACATAATGGTTATGGTAAGCATTTTGTTTTGAGTTCAGAGACCTGAGTATCAAGCCGAATCTGCCCTTTTCAGTCCAGCGCCAAACCGTCGTTCATTCCTAACATTAAAGAAAAGAATCATGGTCGTTGCAGCCCAATCACTCGAAGAACTTTGCATTAATTCGATTCGCTTTCTGGCGATCGATGCCGTTGAAAAGGCGAAGTCAGGACACCCCGGTTTACCCATGGGTGCGGCTCCGATGTCCTACGTGCTGTGGAATAAATTTCTGCGGGTTAACCCTAAAAACCCGTATTGGTTTAACCGCGATCGCTTTGTTCTGTCAGCCGGTCACGGCTCGATGCTTCAGTACGCCCTGATGTACTTGGCAGGCTTTGACAGCGTATCAATGGATGACATCAAGCAGTTTCGTCAATTGGGGTCGAAGACACCTGGACACCCAGAGAACTTTGAAACGCCAGGAATTGAAGTGACAACAGGTCCGCTCGGACAAGGCATTTGTAACGGGGTCGGCTTGGCGATGGCAGAAGCGCACCTAGCGGCAACGTTTAACAAGCCCGATGCCACGATCGTTGATCACTATACCTATGTGATTTTGGGTGATGGCTGCAACATGGAAGGCGTTTCTGGTGAAGCGTGTTCGTTGGCGGGTCACTTGGGTTTGGGCAAGCTGATTGCGCTGTATGACGACAACCATATTTCGATTGACGGTGACACAGCGGTATCGTTTACCGAAGATGTTGGTAAGCGCTTTGAAGCGTATGGCTGGCACGTTCAGGTCGTCTCCAATGGCGATACCGATTTAGACGCGATTCAGCAGGCGATCGAGACGGCTAAGAGCGTGACCGACAAGCCTTCTCTGATCAAAGTTCGCACGACCATTGGCTACGGTTCTCCCAACAAGGCGAATACCGCTGGCGTTCACGGTGCAGCGTTGGGCGGTGATGAAGTCACGGCAACCCGCAACAATCTTGGCTGGGAATACGAACCCTTTACCGTTCCCGAAGATGCGTTGAATCAGTGGCGTCAAGCGATCGATCGCGGGGCAAAATACGAAGCTGAGTGGAATGAAGCGCTCGCCACGTATCGGTCGAAGTATGCGGAAGAGGCGGCTGAATTTGAGCGGCGGTTGAGCGGTAAGCTGCCTGACGGTTGGGAGAAGTGTTTGCCACAGTACACGCCTGAAGATAAAGCGTTGGCAACTCGTCAAACGTCTGAGAAGACCCTGAATGCGATCGCGCAAGCGGTTCCTGAATTAATCGGCGGTTCGGCTGACCTGACTCACTCCAATTTGACCCTGCTCAAGGGATACGCTGACTTCCAAAAGGGAAGCTACGAAGGGCGTAACCTCCGTTTTGGAGTTCGTGAACATGGTATGGGAGCGATCTGTAACGGGATTGCCCTTGATAAGTCTGGCTTAATTCCATACTGTGCGACCTTCTTAGTCTTTGCTGACTACATGAGAGCTGCGATTCGTCTATCGGCGCTCTCACAAGCAGGCGTTATTTACGTCATGACCCACGACTCGGTAGCGCTGGGTGAAGATGGTCCGACGCACCAACCGGTCGAAACGATCGCATCTCTGCGGGCGATTCCGAATCTGTTAGTTTTCCGTCCTGCCGATGGGAACGAGACCTCTGGAGCATACAAGATTGCGGTCGAGCGTCGCCATCAGCCGTCTCTGCTAGCGATGACTCGCCAAGCGTTGCCTCAACTGGACGGTAGCTCGATCGATGCTGTAGCACGGGGCGCATACATTCTTTCTGGCAGCGATGACCTACCTGACATCATTCTGGTTGGGACAGGTAGCGAAGTCAGCCTTTGCGTTCAGGCGGCAGAAAAACTCCGGGCTGAAGGTCATAAGGTGCGTGTTGTTTCGATGCCTTGTTGGGAACTGTTCGAGGAGCAAGACGAAGCGTACAAGAATACGATTTTCCCGCAAGCAGACCAAAAGCGTCTGGTGGTGGAAGCGGCGTCTAGCTTCGGTTGGCACAAGTACATGGGCAACGAAGGCGCAATGATTAGCATCGAGCGCTTCGGGGTGTCGGCTCCAGGCGGCGTTGCAATGGAGAAGTTTGGCTACACCGTAGATAACGTAGTGGCTGAAGCGAAGAAAGTGATTGGCAAATAGTGCAAAGGCTCTTTGAGTGATTAGGTGAAAGCTCTCGGATTTCCGGGAGCTTTTTTCTGTGGGTCGCTCTCGAAAACTTAAAGGCAACGAATTGGTCACTGAAGCAAATTATTTTAACGTGAGTTCGACGAGGGCAAGGTAGCGCGAAAGGAAAGCTGAGACTACGTTTGAAAGAAGTAACAACAATTCTTTTGAGTCTCAGCTTATGGAACCCATCGTATCGCGCTTGGATCTGACCACGCTGTTCTACGACGTAGACGATTTTTGCCAAACGTTTGAATGGGCCTGGGCACACCAACCCCAATTGCCTGCGATGCCCGGAGAGAAGCGCTGTCGCTCCCGCTTGCGCTTGAGTGAAGTGATGACGATTGTGATTGCCTTTCATGGCTCTGGTGCAAGAACGTTCAAGGATTTCTATACGCTAACGGTTCTCCCGCATTGGCGCGAAGCATTTCCGAACTTGGTCAGCTACAACCGCTTTGTGGAACTGATGCCGTGGTGTCTGATGCTATTGTGCTGTTTCCTGATCACGCGACGCGGCGAAATGACTGGGATTGCCTTTGTCGATTCCACTCCGATTGAGGTGTGCCATCCCGCACGCGCCCACAGCCACAAGCTGTTCAAACATCAGGTCAGCTGGGGCAAAAGCTCGACGGGTTGGAAGTTTGGCTTTAAGTTGCATCTGATCATCAACGAGCACGGAGAACTGCTGGCATTCAAGCTCACGCCTGCCAATACCGATGACCGTCAACCTGTGCCAGAGATGAGTGAGGGCATCTTCGGAAAATTGTTTGGCGACCGAGGCTACATCTCCCAAAAGCTGTTTGAGGAACTTTATGAGCGCGGCTTGCAATTGATCACTAAACGCAAGCGCAACATGAAGCAGAAGCTCGTCAATCAGCTTGACGAGCTTCTGCTGAGAAAGCGTTCGCTGATTGAATCGGTGAATGACCAACTCAAGAACATGTCAGATTGAGCATTCGCGCCATCGCAGTTGCTGGAATTTCCTGGTCAACCTGATAGCAGGACTGATTGCTGACACCTATCAGCCCAAGCTGCCGTCACTCGACTTGCAGCCGAAGGGATTGCCTGCTTTGCCTCCTGCTATCTTTTAACCTGTCGAACTCACGTGATTTTAGATGCAGGCGCTTTAGTTGCTCTGTTTCATGGAAACAATCATCGCAGTCTACCCATTAGGGAAAGTAACGGTAAATCTCTTTTCGGTGCAGCACACGAGCAAAAGTTATCGTTTCTCCAGTAATGAATAAACCAACTCGGTAGTCACCAACTCGAATACGATACGCATCGTCAAAACCTTTGAGCTTTTTCAACCTGCTGATTTCTCCCAAACCTGTAGATTGAGGAATTGCTTCAAATACAGGTGTGCTTTTGAGCGCTTTTAAATCCCTCAGAAAGCTCGGTAAGTATTCAACGTTCACTCTCGTTCCAGTTCCTTGAGTGCGTCCTCTAAACTCAGAGGAGTTTCACTGCGAACCTCAGCCATTGCACGATAAAGCCCTTCATCTTCAAGAGCTTCAATCAATCTTTGGTAATCTGCAATATCAATAACAACTTTGCGGATGCGTCCTTCAGCATCGGTGATGAATTCTTGGGCAAAGGGGTAGTCTTTAGCTTGAGCATTCATTCACTTTGTTTCTGTAGCAATACACCAATTCTAGCCTGTCAATGATCGACAACAGTTCTTTGGAAGGTGCGCATTGCGCGAATCGCTGAATGCTCATGGAGAGTTAAGTCCATCCACTCCGGGGATCGTAACTCTCCATGAATTGCGATCGCTTTGCAAGCTCCGAAGGATGGCATGGGCAAGATCAGGTTTTGCGCCGATCAACTCTGAGTTGGTTGCGCTGCTTGACTGACAGAAGTACTGGAAGTTGAAACGAAAGCTAGGAGGGAAGCAG
>NZ_JCACCM010000172.1:0-95963 GCF_059501405.1 Myxacorys sp. | reverse complement strand
AGTTTGAAACTGACTCCTCCATTATTCCTGATTCCACAGGTCTAGAACATGACCCTTGCGTCCTACAGCCACAAAATTTATAGATTTGAGGTCGCTGATTATTTGCGTCCTTGACTAGCGAGATTAATGCGATCGCTTAGTTGTCTCAAGGTCTGCGCCATATTGGGATCGCTTTCTTTAAGATCTTTCATCTTCTCGCAGCTATACAAAACCGTGGTGTGATCTTTGCCGCCAAAGACCTCACCGATTTTTGGCAAGCTTAGATCAGTGTGTTGGCGCATGAGATACATGCCAATTTGCCTTGCCACACTAATTTCTCGACGGCGAGAATTTCCCTTTAAATCCTCAACCGACACTCCGAACGCCTCAACCACCGAAGCAATGATTGCTTCAGGAGACGCTTCCACTTTTTCAACGGGCGGATTTAGCACAGGCGCAATATTTTCAACCGTCATCGGCAACCCTGCGATCGAGATATAGGCGACGGCTCGAATTAACGCCCCCTCTAGTTCCCGAATGTTAGAGGTATAGCTTGACGCGATGTATTCAATCACCTCACGGGGCAAGCGCATGTTTTCGTATTCAGCTTTCTTTTGCAAGATGGCCATCCGGGTTTCTAGATCGGGTGGCTGAATGTCGGCAATTAAGCCCATCGAGAAGCGCGAACATAGCCGTTCTTGCAAGCGTGGG
Organism: Myxacorys sp.; assembly: GCF_059501405.1. Classification (NCBI taxonomy): domain Bacteria; kingdom Bacillati; phylum Cyanobacteriota; class Cyanophyceae; order Leptolyngbyales; family Leptolyngbyaceae; genus Myxacorys; species Myxacorys sp. The sequence continues at coordinate 95,273 of NZ_JCACCM010000172.1, read as the reverse complement.
ATCTGGTTAGGCGGTCGGTCTGAAGCGAGAACAACCTGCCGTCCTGCTTCGTGCAACGTGTTAAACGTGTGAAAAAACTCTTCCTGAGTATATTCTTTGCCCTCAATAAACTGAATGTCATCGACCAGCAGGACGTCTGCTGCCCGGTAGTGATCCCGGAAGCTTTGCAAATTGTCTTTGCGGATTGCCGTGATCAGATCATTTGTAAACTTTTCTGTTGAAACATAAAAAATATTTGCCGTTGAGCAAATTTCGAGTCGGTAGTGCCCGATCGCTTGCATCAAATGAGTTTTGCCGAGTCCTACTCCGCCACAGAGAAACAGTGGATTAAATTCTCTACCCGGAGATTCTGCCACTGCCAGCGACGCCGCATGAGCCATCCGATTATTCGGACCCACAACCAAGCGAGAAAAGACATACTTAGAATTGAGGTCAGAATTTGTCGCCTGCGGTGCTAACGGTTCTAGGGGCGCAGAATCAAGGGTGAATGGATAAAACAACTCCGCCTCATCACCGATCGTGCCATCTGCACCCGGAACAAATTTGATCTGAATCTCCACCGGACGCCCCAAAATATCGTGAACCACCTCGATAATGGTTGGCATGTAATATTTTTGCAGCCAGTTCTTGGCAAACGGATTCGCCGTTCTTAGCACCAAGCACGTTTCGGTCAGTTCTTCCGGGGTGGACGTTTTAATCCAGGCCTCAAACGTGGGACGACTGAGCTTGAGTTGGAGACGGTCGAGAACCTGAGACCAGAATGTATCGATCGCAATTTCCACGGCAAACCTCGTCTCACCAGTTTTCACAGAAGGACTAAAGCATAGACTAATTTACTGTATTTCGCTTAGGGAAAATGCGATTTGTAAAACCGAAACAAGGGACGCCTGCGGTAACGCTAAGAAGGAATGCAGTGTCCCGCTTTCGCGAGAAGGGATGAGTCAGGAAGCAGAACGGCGGCAATGCTTTGCACGAGGAGTTTCATCTTTTGAGGCTAGAACTTAAGGAATCAAGCTAGGATCAGAATTTAGAATTCCTTTAATCAACATTCGTTACGTTTTTCATCTCCTACCCTCATCCTTCAGCCCTGTGAACACTGCCCCCTCCTTCCGGCTTGACCTCCATACGATTTTTCCCTTTGAGCTAGACGAGTTTCAACTCCAAGCAATCGCGGCATTAGAAGCCGGAAAGTCAGTTGTGGTCTGTGCGCCGACAGGATCAGGAAAAACGTTGATTGGAGAGTACGCCATTCACCGAGCCTTGGCGGGGGGAAAGCGTGTCTTCTACACAACTCCACTGAAAGCGCTGTCGAACCAGAAGCTCCGGGATTTTCGCGACGAGTTTGGAGCCGAGAACGTGGGTCTCCTGACCGGAGACACCTCGATCAATCGAGAGGCTCCGATTCTGGTAATGACGACTGAAATTTTTCGTAACATGCTGTATGGCACGCCTATTGGTGAGGTAGGAACGTCGCTCACGGGCGTCGAAGCGGTGGTGCTGGATGAATGCCACTACATGAACGATCGCCAGCGCGGGACGGTGTGGGAAGAATCGATTATTTACTGCCCGTCAGAAATTCAGCTTGTCGCGTTGTCTGCCACTGTTGCTAACAGCGACCAACTGACGGACTGGATCAATCACGTTCATGGACCGACTGAGCTAATTTACTCAGATTTTCGTCCTGTGCCGCTTGGGTTCTCGTTTTGCAATCCAAAAGGGCTATTTCCACTTTTAGATGACAGTGGAAAACGAATCAACCCGAGACTCAAACCCAAACGGAGCCAGTATCGTCCGAAAGGAGCGAACCCACGCGGCGCACCCCGACCAGAAGCGCCGAGTCTTGCCTTTACTCTGAGTCAGCTGCGGGCAAAAGATATGCTGCCTGCTATTTACTTTATTTTTAGCCGTCGAGGCTGTGACAAAGCTGTAGAAGCGCTGGGCGACCTGTCGCTAGTGAACGATGGGGAAGCAGCCCGGCTCAAATCAAGAATTGATGAGTTTCTCGATCGCAACCCCGAAGCCGGGCGAGCGGGACAAATCGAACCTCTTTACCGGGGGATCGCGGCGCACCATGCCGGCATTCTCCCGGCGTGGAAAGGCTTAGTCGAAGAGCTATTTCAGGACGGACTAATCAAAGTTGTGTTTGCCACTGAGACGTTGGCAGCTGGGATCAACATGCCTGCTCGAACAACCGTGATTTCCAGCCTATCTAAACGAACCGACGCGGGCCATCGTTTACTCAACCCTTCTGAGTTTCTGCAAATGGCAGGACGCGCGGGACGACGCGGCATGGATAAACAGGGCTATGTTGTGACCGTACAAACCCCGTTTGAAGGCTCAAAAGAAGCGGCTTACCTCGCCACGTCTGGAGCCGATCCCCTCGTCAGCCAGTTCACACCCAGCTATGGCATGGTGCTCAATCTGCTGCAAACTCACACGATTGAGGAAGCAAAAGAACTGATTGAGCGCAGTTTCGGACAGTACTTATCGACGCTCTATTTGCGTCCCCAACAAGAAGAAATCGATCGCTGTAAAAGCGAGCTGACCCAACAGCAAGCCGCGATCGCGGCCGTCGATTGGAAACTGCTGAACCAATACGAAAAACTGCAAGAGCGGCTCAAAGAAGAAAAGCGGCTGCTCAAAACGTTGCAGAGTCAGGCGGACGAGATGCAGGCGTCAGAACTTGCGATCGCGCTGTCGTTTGCAGTGGCGGGAACCTTTCTCACGCTCAGAGGTGATGCCGTTCGTCTGCCTCAGCGTCTGCCTGCGGTGCTGGTCTCGAAGGTCCAGGGCGCAGGGCAGTTTCCCTATTTGATCTGTTTAGGACAGAACAATCGGTGGTATGTCGTTACCGTGGGAGATGTCGCGCAACTCCATGGCGACATACCTCGCCTTGCTGTGGTTGATGCCATCGAACCGCCATCTCAACTGGTTCTTAAATCAGGTCATTCTTGCCGAGGAAGCGAGCAAACCGAAGAGATTGCGGTTCAGATTGCCGACGTGCCTGGTTATAATGATGCGCCAGAAGTCTATGCCCAAGAGCAGCGCATGAAGGCCGTTCAAGCCCAAATCGAAGCGCATCCTGTCAATCGGTGGGGCGATCGCGCTCAGATTCTCAAACGTCAAAAGCGGATTCAAACCTTGCAAGCGGAAATTGACGATCGACAAGCCAAATTTGGACGCCAAACCCAACGTCACTGGGAAGAATTCCTAGCCTTGCTTGACATTCTGCAGAGCTTTGGTTGCCTTGATGACCTAAAACCAACGGCCCTTGGTCAAGCTACCGCTGCCATTCGGGGAGACAACGAACTCTGGCTTGGCTTGTCGCTCATGTCAGGTGAACTTGACCACCTCGATCCGCATCATCTCGCCACTGCCTGCGCTGCCCTCGTCACCGAAGTATCGCGCCCCGATAGCTGGACTCGATACGACATTTCAGAAGAAGTCCTTACCGCTCTTAGTGAACTACGGGGCATTCGGCGACAGCTATTCCAACTTCAAAGACGGCATCAGGTCGCCCTACCAGTCTGGCTTGAAGACGAATTGATTGGATTAATCGAACAGTGGGCGCTCGGCATTGATTGGCTGGAGTTGTGCAGCAATACCAGCTTAGATGAAGGGGATATCGTCCGGATCTTACGCCGAACCTTGGATTTTCTATCGCAAATTCCCCACGTTCCTCATATTCCAGAGGCCCTAAGAACAAATGCAATCCGTGCGATTCAACTCCTCGATCGCTTCCCAGTTAATGAAGTCATCGAGTAAGCGAATCGGCCTTTCCCCAATGCCCTTGTTCGCTAAAGACTCCGGCTGATATTGGTTCTCTAGAGTCAGGCTATTCCCTTCTGACCGTCACTACCCTTAAGAAGCGTTTTAGATTCCCTTTAGATTCTCTGTAGAAACCCTGATTGATCCTCTCCTCTAATTGCCCATACTGGGGCAAGAATGCTGCTTCAGCTTTGTGCGCCTTAGCCGTGTAACCCAAAGTTTAGGCAAGTTCTACTTTAGTTAATCGCTTAATTATTCAATCATTTTTCGTTCAGTAATTTAGGTTTTCTTCGCGCCGTGAATGACCTGGACTTGGAGCGCCCCAAAATACTTGTTGTTGATGATCATCCTTCCAATCGCTTGGCGGCTGTGGCGCTTCTCTCTGTTGAGGGATATGACGTAATTGAAGCAGAAAGCGGCGAGGCAGCTTTAGCGCGAGTCTCCGAAATTCAGCCCGATCTGATCCTGCTAGATGTGATGATGCCAGGGATGGACGGGTATGAAGTGTGCCGTCGCTTAAAGGGAGATGAGCATACGAGACTCACACCGATCGTGTTCATCACCGCTCTTGATGATCGCCGCGATCGCTTGCGCGGAATTGAAGCGGGCGGCGATGATTTTTTGACAAAACCGTTTGATCGATTAGAGCTTTCAGCGCGAGTCAAATCTCTGGTTCAGCAAAAGCGTTTGAATGAAGACCTTGATCATGCTGAACAAGTTTTATTTTCGATCGCTCGTACTGTCGAGAGCCGAGATCCAAATACGGGCGATCATTGTGAACGGCTGGTTCTTCAGGGCAAAGCGTTTGGAGAGTTTTTGGGTTTAGCGCGATCGGAGGTCCGAGATCTGATGTGGGGCGGCTACCTCCACGATATTGGCAAGGTCGGCATTCCTGATGCGGTGTTGCTGAAGCAAGGACGGCTGACGCCCGAAGAATGGCAGACTATGAAACAGCACGTTCTGATTGGAGAGCGAATCTGTTTACCGTTACGAACAATGCGTGGAGTTGTGCCAATCATTCGCCACCATCATGAGCGTTGGAATGGCTCGGGCTACCCGGATGGACTGGTAGGGCATACTATTCCCTTTTTGGCGCAGGTCTTTCAATTTACCGATATTTATGATGCGTTGACGAATGAGCGCCCGTATAAAAAAGCATTTTCACCTCAAGACGCACTGGAAATAATTGCCGACGAAGTACAGCGCGGATGGCGCAATCCTGAGCTATTTGTGAGGTTTAGCGAGTTTGTTCAAGCGACAGAGATGGAGCGCTCAAGCTTGACCCCAAACTGGTTTCAAAAGTACGTCCGGGCAGGACGTTAACCTAGGCCAACGCGAGTTTACGGGTTAATGGGGTTCTTTAGACTTTCATTGCGAACACCTGATCAGCGCTCAAGGCAAACGACGAAACAATTTCAGATTCGAGGCGATCGCGTCCCCTTACGATCGTATCCTCATAAGCACCGTCTACCCACTTACATACGGTAATTTGACGTTCTTCCGGGTCAACAATCCAATATTCTGCAATTCCCCTAGCCGCGTATTCCGTATGCTTGTGTCGATAGTCACGAGTACGATTTGTTGAACCGGGCGAAACGACTTCGATCACCAATGCAGGCGGCGGCATGTCGCGAGTAATCGTGGCGCGTTTTGTGCCCAGCAGCGCTGCTTGCGATTCTTCGGTATGCACGATCAAATCAGGTAAGCGGCATCTAGCTCTGCGTCCGCTCACTTCGATTTCGAGGTCTTTGTGCCCAATGAGATAAAACGGGAAATGCTGCAACAGCACACTGTAGAGGAATCGGGCTAAATTGGCGTTCTCTTCGGATTCTGGCGGCATTTCGACTAGTTCTCCATCCACCAATTCATACTGAGTGTCTGTGCCGTCGTCATAAGCGAGGTACTCTTCAAAGGTCATTACCTTCGATCGCGGTGCAGCGTTGGTCATAGACTCGATCGCGCTCCTGTGTAGGACAAAAATTAGCGGGTTCGTTCTTTTGCTAAATATTCAAACACGCTTTTATCACCGATATCTGGGGGAATTGGCTGAATGACTTTGCGGATCGCAAAGACCAAAAATAGGACAGCCCATGCGCCTAGTAACCCTTGCTCCCACTGCACAGAAAGCAATCCGCTCAGATGTCCTAAAAGCAGAACTGGAACGAGCAGTGTGAGAAACTTGGTTTCTAGACGATTGAAGCAAACTGCCTCTTTGAAGAAAATCCCGGTTAGGGCGGCGAAGGTGAATCCGACTCCTAGAATAGCGATCGCATGATGGAACACATATAGCGCAAGCGGTTCTGCACTCTGCACCGCAATTGCCAAAGAGGCTATGCCACCCGTTGCCCAAAATGCCTGCAATGCTCGATGTAGTGGAGCAAGATAGATGTGAATGGTGAATAAGCTAACGCCCAGCGCCGCCCAGAAGAGCCAGTATAAAGCAGTGATTGTAGTTGGGGACGCATGGAGAAAGACAAGAAGAGTGGCAATTGCAAAACTTACCGCCGCCACCATCAAGCCACCTCGGTAGACCACGACACCTCTGCGATCGTGGTCATCTACCGTAAATTCTCCAAATTGTCCTTGATAAACAATAGGTTCAGCCGTTTGAGACACCATAGATTACGCTCTCAACTCTACAGCTTGATCCTACTGTACTGCGGCTTGACGTGCCTCATCTTCAAGAGCCTGGATTGCTAGCAACAATTCTTCTTCTTGCACTTCAAAATCGGCTTCAGCGATTTCTCCCATATCAAACGCCAACTGCAACGTTAGCAAGCGCTTGCTCAAATTTTCCTGATCATCTAATTCAGCAGCGGCGCGTTCTTGAATTTGTTCAGCAATCCAAGCGAGGCCAGTAATCGGAGCGAAAAGGGCACGCAGAACCATAATACGGGTGTAATTAGGTGAGTTGGTCGAGGTGAGCGAAGTTGTAGGGCGCGGTGAAGTCGTTGTAGCGAATTTTTAGCCGCGAGTCGAATTGATGATCTAAGGCTTCGACTTGTTGACTAAATTCGGCTTCGGCCTCCCAAGGAATGAGATAGGCCGTGTTGTAAATCATCATCTCGGTCAGTACCTCATTTTCGACCCGCGCGATCGCAAGGGGATTAAGGCTATCTTGGAACGCTTGAATGATGGTTTGCTTGCGATCGCTCATCGCTTTCTCAATCGCTTGTCCAATCAGGACAATCTCATCCATGCTGAGCGATTTGCCGTCTGAGCGACTGCTCCGCACACTTTCTAAGAAATCGCGCTTTTCCCTGAGGTTAGCGTCTTCTGCCATCAGTGCCTGAAGCTCAGCGTTGCTATCCCAGAAAAGTTTGATGCTCACCTCACGGTATCCTGACAGTGTCTCAAACAGATGCTCAAGGCTCTCACGATGCGGTGTAATGAGCTGCTCTGTCACGGTGTCCCAGGTTTCAATAGTCAAGCCAAACTGAAGCGGCAAGAGCGTTCGATATCCCGCGTGCATTGCCTGCTCTAAGACTTTTTCATGTCCGAGCAAATTACGCCGACTGGCCAAATAGCGTTCTTGTTGGGCGGCTGAGTAGAGAAAGGCAAAGCGATCGATCACCTGCGTTTGCACAGGCTGGTGATCCAGCCCTTCAAGATCAAGAGCAGGGCCAGGGGCGGGGAAAATGCCGTAGAGATAGAGTCCGTAGGTCATGGGTTAGGTTGGGGCAAATGAAACAGAGTGTGATTTGACTTTTAAATTGGCTTTGCCGTAAGAACTAGCTGGAGTTTTGCGTGAACGAGATCTAGCTGAGCGAGTCCTAAATCGACGTTGCCTTGAAGCACTACACCTGTGTTGAGCAAGCGATCGAGCAGTTCCAAAATGGAGGGGCTAGATGAGGCTTTGCCAGGGTAGTAGCTTCCAGCTTTAGGCAATAGAGTGCCCACTTCACCAAGATTGACGTTCAACTCGGCTGGGTCAATTTCAAAAAAATTGCAGAGATGAACGACTTGTTCTTCGAGCTTTTGTAGGCTTTCGGCAGCGCGATCGAGATCATTGTCGTTTAAGCACCCTTCATCCATGCGACGAATTACTTGAGCTTCCATCAGTTGCCGAACGAGTTCAACCACGGTCAGCAGCAAGGGGGCTAAGCCAGCGTCAGGACGAGCTTTTGCGGGAGAGGGAGAAAGTTCAGAAGACACAATTAAGGGGCTAATTAGGGGGTTGAAGATTACGCCAAACAGCAGATTTCGACTAGAAGCGGGTTTTCTGTCTTTAATCCCTTCGACCAATCTCGGCGAAGCAGACAAGAGAACATTGTTTAGAAGGTTTATAAGTCCTTTAGAAGCGATTCTAAGGATCCGGACGTAGATTGAGGCAATTTCTGAACGGAGGCTTGACGAAGCGATTTTAGTTCTGCCTCTAACGCTTCAACTCGGTCTAGGAGACGTTGATTCGTTTCATTCAGTTCTTTGGATTGAGCGCTAAAGTGCGGATTGTTTTCCCACCAGTTAATACCGATTTCTTTGGCCTTATCGACAGAAGAAATCAGTAATCGGATGCGAATATTTAGTAGTTCTGTCGAAGCAACAGACACAGAAATATCCCCTGCGATCACAATGCCTTTGTCTAGGACTCGTTCTAGAACATCGGCTAACGATGATCCTTGAGTAGACGTTGCGATCGTCGTTCCAGCCTCGCGCCCTCCAGATGCTGAAGCTCTTGCGGGCATTGCTGAACTCATACTTCAACCTCAGAACGAACGATGGCAAAAAACCTACGATCGCGGTGGATCACTTGACGGTTCCGCGTCATAGTCCGTAGAACATCTAAAACTTGAGTACGAGACAGACCAAACTCGCTTTCTAAATCTGACAGCCCTGCTCCATCCATCTCAATCAGATACTGATAGATCCGGGATTCATAAAATGCTTCAAAAGCAATTCCTTCTAACTCAGTGTCTACTTCTTCTTGAATTACAGGAATTTCTTTTAGTAATTCAACAAGCTGTTCGTTTAGCGTTAGCTCTATCGATGGTTCAGAACTAACAATTGGCGTATCATCTTCTATCTCTAATGTTGGAAAAATCTGTTCAGAGTAAATTTCATCTTTTTTGATAGAAGTTTCTGCTTCTTCCGAAATGAAATTGCTTTCAGCGTTAATTTCATCTTGCTCAATCGATTCACTCGTTTTAAGCTGACCGATTAATTGCAATAGCAATTCTGTTGATTCCGCCAATGGCAATCCTGAGCGCGACAGCAATACATCTGAGCAAATTTCCTGGAAGTCCAAATTGTTGGGAGACACCGGAATATTATGTTCATGGCACACCTTGGCAATCACGACACCAGAGCGCAACCCGGAAGCCATAACTCCCGATTCGGCACGAAAGGCTCGAACGAGTTGCACGATGAGAGTGGCACTGGCACGATCGAGGGAGGTCTTCTGCCTCAAAATTTCTTGCTGAGTCAGTTCGTCTGGCTCTGGGATATTAATGGTGACTAGCCGATCCATCAGCGCATCTTGCGTACCATGCACGCCGCAATATTCGTCAGGATTAGAGGTGAGAATCGCCCGAAAGTCCGAATTGACGCGGACATATTCCGTCTGATTACTGGTCGGCGGCAGCACAAGCAGCTTTTCTTCGAGCGCTGAAAGCAGAACGTTATTCACTTCGGGACGCGATCGGTTGAACTCGTCGTAAACCAGCGTAAATCCTTCCCGGCACGCCATCGTCAACCGCGAATCAACCCAGTTATGCTTCAGTTCATCCTCGACCTTAACAACGCTATGGATAAAGTTATCCACTACTTTTTTGCGCGTGTAGCCTGCTTGTGAGCCAATCAAATCCGACGATCTCGACTCGTCATCTCCGTAGATCAGCATGATTGGACGAGTCAATAAATCGGCTAAATGCAATGCCAGCGTTGTTTTACCTGTTCCAGCAGGGCCGCGCAGATGCACCGAAAAACCAGATTGAAGATAGCGCAACGCTCGAAGGGCGATCCGCTCTACAGAGGGAGTACTGACGAACCGACGGGGGCTTGCACGGAGAACAGTAGTCACAGTGAGTAATTCCTAAAACAAACGACCTTAACAAACTTCTTCTGAGACGCAATACATGCGATCGCGCTGGGTAATCATGCCCTTTTGGATCAGCGATCGCAGTGCCTCAACGACCTGAAAGCGGCTCATACTGAGCGATGTCTCAAGCTCGGTCAGCCGCACGCTTTGCATGAGATCGATGTATTGAAAAATTCGCTCTTCTTGAAGCCGCTCTTCTGAAAGAACAGCAGGGGCAGGCTGGATGGGAGATGCGGGTTTAGCAGCACTCGGTTGAATTTGCTCAGCACTTTGTTTTGCATTCCCCACACGTACATCTGCTCTTTCTGGAGGTTCGATGCTTGGGGGCGCAGGTTGCACTGGGTCGGCAACGGCGGCTAACTCTTGATCAAGCTGAATTCGAGTTGCAATTCGCTGTTGATGTGCTGCTTCTAACAGTAAAGAAGTTTCAGTTTGGCACGTTTGAATATCGGCTCGAATCTTTTGGCGAAGGAGGATTGATGCTTGATCTAAAGCCGCCCGAAATGCCGCTAAATCATACGCTAACTGCTGTGCCGTTAGTTCGCGGTTGGCCTGAGTGAGCGCTAAAAATTCTGACGTTTCTGCTCGGAGTTGAGTGACGAAGGCAGCGAGTTGCTGAGCGCTTTCTTGGGCTTGAACATGTCTGCGATCGCGGGCTTGACGTAAAAATGTTTGAGTCTGATGATGCAACTCGGTGCGATCGCGTTGACGCTCCTGACGAGAAATCGCGCCATTTCTCATTAAACTGTCTCGAAACAAACTGAGATCGCAGCGAAGCTCAGAGGCAGTTTCTTGACGATGGGTTTGAATGTTCTCTAAGGTTGAAGCGACGTGTTGACGGCGTTGGATAACATGTTGTTGTCGCTGTTGTTGCTGTTGTCGCCAGGACGTTTTTAAAGTCATCATAACTAGCAGACTTTCTATCTACGTTTTGAGAAAATCGAAGGAAAAAACTGGGGAATTGCCTTCCCCAGTTACAGGGTTTTTAGGCAGAAGGAACAGCCGCTTGAGAGGTTAAACCGACCGCTTCCGCATACTTCAAGTAAGTCTCAACCGAGGCAATCACGACACGAGCTTCGATTGCTAGCAGTTCGATACCAACCAACGAAACACGAACCCACGCATCGATCACGATGCCTTTGTCGAGAATGCGATCAACAACTTCTGCCAAGCTAGAAGAAGAGTTTACTTTTTCAACAGCCATGATGTTATTCCTTGAACAGTTTGGTTAATGGGTTACCGAATAAGGACGTTAGACTTGCTTCAGATTCGGCTTCCGTACTTAATAAAGTGGACAGATTGGAACAGAGACCTTCTAGCGTAAACACGGAATCTACACGATGGATTTTGAGAGAAGGTCGCAGATTTACGGATCTGACCCTTAGATAGCCTGAAATTCACATAAGTGATGCTGTCGGTTTTCAATTGAGAGATGAAGATAAGCCGCCGCAGGCATCTCTCGCCGTGCAGCGGGTCAGAAATCCCTCTCAATTCTTCACTTGAGAAAGTACTACCCTTGAACCCGACGCTCAAATTCTTCACGAGTAGTTTCGATCAGCAAAATTGCCTCCTGATGAACAGCAGGATAGTCTTGCTTGAGCCAAGCGATCAGCCGCGACAGTTGAGCATTTCTCAGTTCTAAATCCGTCTGAAAAATTGCGGCGGTTGCCATGTGTTTAGCATATTCAACGGGATGACCTTGAGCGAGAAACGCAGCCGTCAATGCAGCGAGAGCTTGTTGACGAACGAGATCGGTATTGGCTTGAGAGAACATAGGACTTGGGGAATGAGGGTTAGGGATTAGCTGGATGAGCGCTGGCTTAGCAGCGCTTGATAGGCGAGGGTAAAGTCATCCACAGTGATGTAGATTGTGGAGAGATCGTGTCCTTGGGCGCGGTAGCGACGGACGGCTTGCAGTGCTGCTTGGTTGCTGAGAAGAGCTAGATCTGCACCATTCCAGCCTTCGGTTTGGGATGCCCAGAAGGAGAGATCAACGTCATGCAAAGGGCGATCGCGGTTATGCACTCGCAAAATATCGAGGCGGCTCTGCTCGTTGGGGAGGTCTACTTCCAGTTTCAGGTCTAACCGTCCTGCTCTTAGTAACGCCGGATCGATCGCATCGGGGCGATTAGTCGCGGCAATTAGAAGGACGTTGGTGCAGTCTTCTAGTCCGTCGAGTTCGGTGAGCAATTGACCGACCACGCGATCGCTCACACCCGAATCCCCGTTAAATTTCCCGCGCACTGGCGCTAGGGTATCGATCTCATCGATGAAGACAACACAGGGAGAGGCTTGACGGGCTTTTGCAAACAACTCACGAACTTCCTGTTCTGCTGCGCCCACCCAACGGCTCATTAATTCAGAACCATTGACCGCAATGAAATTAGCTCGAGCTTGGGAGGCAACCGCTTTTGCTAAAAGCGTTTTTCCGGTTCCGGGCGCTCCCCAGAGGAGGATGCCACGGGGCGCTTTTGCTCCCGTTTGCTTGTAGAGTTCGGGATACAACAGTGCGCCTTCTACCGCTTCTTGTAAGGTGCGCTTGATCTCTTCTAAGCCACCAATTTGATCCCAATCGACATTTGGAGATTCCACTTCGACAGAGCGCAAGACCGACGGCTTCACTTCTTTGAGCGCCTGTAGAAAGTCAGATTGCTCTAGGGTCATCGCGTCTGGTAGTGGCTCAGTTAGAGAAGGAACTTGGCGACGCAGAGCCGCATAGGCAGCTTTTTGACAAACCGCTTTGAGATCTGCGCCGACCATACCGACGCTAAGATCTGCGATCGCATCCAACTGCACACTCTGAGCTAACGGCATCGCCCGAGTCAGAATCGTGAGAATCTCTAATCGTCCGGTGCGATCGGGAACGCGATATTGCACTTCGCGATCAAACCGTCCGGGACGGCGCAACGCTGGATCGAGATGATCCGGGCGATTCGTCGCCGCGAGCACAATCACGCCCGTCGATTGGGCGAACCCATCCATCAAGGTCAGCAGTTGAGCGACGACCCGTTTTTCGACTTCGCCCTCGACTTTGGAGCGATCGGGAGCGAGGCTATCAATTTCGTCAATAAAGATAATACAGGGAGTCGCTTTTGCCGCCTTCTCAAACACGTTACGCAGACGGGTTTCGGCTTCTCCGTAGTACTTGCCCATGATTTCGGGACCTGCGATCGCAATGTAATTCACGCCTAATTCCTGAGAGAGCGATCGCGCGGTCAAGGTTTTTCCGGTTCCGGGAGGACCCACCAACAGCACGCCCCGGATGGGTTCTAATCCGAGTTTTGCCAATAAATCAGGACGCTTTAACGGAAGTTCGACCAGTTCTCGCAATTCCCTCAACACATCGCCTAGCCCGCCCAGATCCTTCAAAGAAGCAGGTGCATTGTCCTCAGGCGGAGGCGTGACGATTGGATCGGGTTCAGAACTGCCAGAATGGGGAGGTTCTCGGCTGACCCCGACTCCGCTAGGAATATTGCCTTGACGTGGAATACTACTGAGACTGCGGCTATTGATTTGAATATTCGCCTTCAGGTCGCCCTTCTCAGCCTTTTCTTCTAAAGCTTTCGCCAGTTCTATCAGTTGCTCAAAGCCTTTAAATAATTCACTCATTGCCTTACCACAGACGGTGCGTTAGTGTAGCCTCTTCGCAAGATGGGGAAGACTACATCCAGCAGTGTGCCCAAAGGCGGGTTTCTGAAACAGGGATACCTGGGGTAATGGCTTTGCAGGCAGAATGCGCCTGACGGCAACGCTAACGCAAGGAGGGATGAGACATGAGGAATGAACAGAGATTTGAGACGGTTGATTGCGCTGTGAAGCCGTTGGATGCGCTGCAATTGGCCATGTTTAGTGGTAAAGGTGGAGTGGGTAAAACGACGCTCGCATGTGGGTTCGCGCGGCATTGGGCACAGCAATTTCCCACCGAGCGCATTCTGCTGCTTTCAACCGATCCGGCTCATTCGATTGGTGATGTTTTGCAAGTCGAGGTGAGCAATACGGCTCGCACGCTGGAGGATTTGCCGAATTTGTCGATTAGAGCGATCGCAGCAGCAGACCTTTTGCAGGACTTTAAAGCGAAGTATGGCTCGATTCTAGAGTTGCTGGTTGAGCGGGGCAGCTTTGTTGAAAAAGGAGATTTATCGCCGGTTTGGGATTTGAGTTGGCCCGGGCTCGATGAACTGATGGGCGTGCTAGAGATTCAGCGTTTGCTGAGAGAAAATGTCGTCGATCGCATTGTGGTTGATATGGCTCCCAGTGGTCATACGCTGGCGCTTTTTGGTCTGATGGATTTTTTGGACGAATTTCTGTCTGCGCTGGAACTGTTTCAACAGAAGCATCAAGTGATTAGCCAGTCTTTTAGAGGTCGCTACACCCCGGATGAGGTTGATCACTTTTTGCTGGAGATGAAGTCTGATTTAGGCAACGGTCGGCAATTATTGCAAGACGAGACAAAAACAGCGTGTCTCGTGGTGGCGATCGCAGAGTGGATGAGTTTGCTCGAAACCCAACGCTTTCTCAGCGCGCTCAACGCCCTCAACATTCCAGTTGGCGGGCTTTTAATCAACCAAGTTTCAGATAAAAGCGATACAGATATCTACAGCGACCAACAGAAGCTGATTGAGAAATTTCTAGAATTCACTGTTCCTGCCACTTTGCTTGTTCCTCAACAGGCTCAAGAACCAGTTGGCAAGGAAGCGCTCGATCGAGTGATGAGCCAAGTTCAAGTGGCTCACGCTCAAAGGGTTTCTATCGACGTTCAAACTCGCCTACCAGAAGCGATTCCGCCGGGATTCAGCGATTTTATCTTAGAAGGACGGAAGCTGATTTTGACGGGTGGAAAGGGAGGCGTGGGTAAAACGACCGTAGCGGCTGCGATCGCGCTAGGTATGGCACAACGATACCCTGATAAAAAGATTCGCGTCATCTCGATCGATCCGGCTCACTCCTTGAGCGATGCTTTAGGAACGCATCTTGAACATCACGCCACCGACATCACCGCCAATCTCAGTGGTCAAGAAATCGACGCGAAGCAAGTCCTCGATCAGTTCCGAGAAGACTATCTGTGGGAACTTGCCGAGATGATGAGCGGCGAATCAAATACGGCCGACACAACGCTACGAGTCGCTTATAGTCCGGAAGCATGGCGCAGAATTGTCTCTCAATCCTTACCCGGAATTGATGAAATGCTGTCGCTGATCGCAGTGATGGAACTACTTGAATCGGGATCGCAAGACTTGGTGATTTTAGATACTGCGCCAACAGGTCATCTGCTGCGCTTTCTGGAGATGCCCACTGCCTTGGGTGATTGGCTGGCTTGGATTTTCAAGCTTTGGATCAAATACCAAAATGTTTTAGGACGAACCGCACTGATGGGGCGCTTAAGAACATTGCGACAGCGCGTGATGCAGGCTCAGAAGAAATTACAAGACCCGCAATATACAGAATTTATCGGCGTTTGTCAGGCGCGATCGGCGATTTTGGCAGAAACACAGCGGTTAACCGAATCATTGAAAGAGATGGGTGTTTCTCAGCGCTACCTTGTGAATAATCGATTCGAGCCAGAACACGCGTTCGATCCTCAGCTTTTTCCTCAACAGACCATCATCAGTCTGCCTATGCTGCCAAGAGCGATCAGCGGAATGCATCACATTAGAGGAAACACGCCCTTTAGCCAAATCGCGATCGCAGCGTCTTTACTGTTTCAAAATGAGGATGGAAAAATTGACTAGAGACGACAAAAAACACTCGACTTGCGAGAGAGTTGTCATGAGCAGGGTGTATCGCATCATGGCAACAATGCAATCGAGGATACATCTATGCCCACCCTCAGCTATACACTCATCCTGCCCTGCGTTCTGGTCGCTATGATCAGCGTCATGTTTGAGATCAGAAATGCTCTCGACGAATTTGATCTTGAGCGGTTTGTGCTGTGGGTCTGGATTGCATCTGCCATCTCTGCATTGCCCATTGTGCTATGAAGGCATTGTAAGGAAAGGAGTCTAACTCCGAGCCTGACGTCTGTTCTGGCTTGTATTGCACTTTGCGCTAATCACTGAGTTTCCAAACGCATCCTGCAACAAAGTTAGTGCAGACGTGCGCTACGATCGGCACTAGCAAGTTTCCAGTCCAAACGGCGCTATAGCCTAGCGCGATGCCGATGATGGTTGCCCAAACGATGTATGCCCATTGTTTCAAACCATTCATGTGCAGCACGCCAAAGCACAAGCTTGAAATTAGAATGCCTTCGAGGTTCAACCCAAACTCGGGCAGCATGACGCCTCGAAAGATCAGTTCTTCGCTGAGTCCGGGCAGTAAGCCAAGCCAAATCAAATCGGGAAATAGGAGCGGCTTGAGAATTAACTCTAGATAGTAATCTGCACTGCGACGATAAGCACCCCAAATGCGATAGGTAATGGAACTTGCAACAGTAATGGCTAAACCAAGGGCAACACCTTGAAGAACCGCTTCAAAAGAAAATTTAACGGGAATTAATGTAACAGAGCCAAAGTAAATCCATGCTTTGGCAATGAATAATAAAACAACTGCCGTGACGCCCATTGCAATGAGAACTTGCAGTCGGGTCAGAGGTTCTGCTTCGGGCGTGTCAGAGTTTTGTTCAGCCACGGGAATTTAATATAAGGGGGAACGAGCCTCACAGTATAGCTTAAGAGTCAGAAAGGCTATAGGGCAGGAATACAGGTTTCGATTTGATCCCCTTATCTCTGTACAAATCTTTTCAAGACTTCTTTATTCTCGAATTGTAATGCGATTTTCTGGATCGCGCTTTGCCAAATTCCATAAAGCATGCGAATCATTTTCGGAGTTAGCCCCTTCTGTGGTGAGAGCAGCCAAAGGCGAGATTGTAGAGGCGAGCGCGCCTAAATTAACGCCCGCGCGATCGCATATCATCACGCCGATCGCTTCTAAATAAGAATTCACAATTGTGGCATTGATACCAAGCGCCTTGGGCGGAACCTGCATTTTTGTCAGATTCTCTCGCACAGCAATGATTCGAGTGTGAGATCCATTGAGGCTGATCACGGCACTGCCGCCGCAGGCTGATTCTGGAACCACGATCGCATCAATTTGATTTGCCCAAATATCGTGACGATCAGGATTGCCCGTCACAAACTGAGGCGCACGACTCAGACCAACTAAAACACACGGCAAGAAGGTATAGCCTAATTCTTCGGCGGCTGACTTGGGTGACAGATGGGGGTCGAGCGGCAACGGTGAGAGTGCAGGCGCATGAGCGCAGGGAACGTGGAAGGTTCGCACAACGAGATGGCTGATCACGGCTTCGGCTCCGGCTAACGGATCGACGCCTTGACCATGACGATAATCTTGCAAGGCATCGCTGCTCGTATCGTCTGGAAACCTCGCCACGACTGCGATCGCGTCTGCTCCTGCCTGATGAATTAACTGATTTGCCGCTCGCAGCAAGCTATCGGGATGCTCAATCGTTCCCCAGGTTGCCCCAGATGTCGCAGTTCTAAGCTCAACATTGAGCGGCTGATCGCTCACTACATAGTCGGTCAGTGTTAACCCTAACGTTGCTCTCGCCGCGTCTGCAACTTGCAGATGGCGCACTCTCAAGTCAGGCTCAATGCCTTGATCGAACACGATGCCAATTCGATTTTGACGAACTGGACGTAAGCCCCAGCGTCCCGCCGCAACTTGATCGAGTCCAAACCCTTCTACATAGAGGGCGTTGGGTAGGTTCCAGTAAAGCTGTGCGCCGTTGAGGACGTTTGGATGAGTAATCAGGCGATCGCACGTTGCCGCGATCGCTTTTGCAAGCGGTAAAGCATCGCCCGCATATCCACCAATGGACGCGCCAATTCCAGTCGGAACGATCAGAGCAACAGTATAGGGATTAGTCACGAGTTACAACCGCTTCAACTTTGGCAATTTGATTTGCATCAACATCTGTGATTGCCCATCGTAACGGCTCTCCGTATGTTCGCAACTCTGATTCGATCGCTCTGTTTAAGTCAGTCGCAACGGTTTTAAGATCAATTTCTGTGGTGATCAAGTGGGTTGTCATGGACAGTGCAATTCTCCCGGTTAACCCTGTCCAAACTGGAGTTGATACACCGTGTCTTCTTGATTCGTTTCGAGTTTGATCGGCGATCGCGGATACGCTACACAAAGCAACGCATATCCTTTCTCCTGCAATTCCGCGCTGACGCCCATCCCATCGGATTGATCAACGGTTCCTTCTGAAAGCAGTGCGGCACAAGTTGTGCAGACGCCCGCTGTACAAGAACTCGGCAAGTTCAAGCCGTAATCTTCGTTGGCAACCTCTAAAATTGTGCGATCGTCTGGAACTTCAATCGTGTGGGTTTGCCCGTTATGTAAAATTTCAACGGTGTAAGTATTCGTCATCTTAAACTGTACTGCGCGTGTATTCCCAAGACTCATTGTAGGACGACTTGAGAAGATGTTTCGTCGATCTTGCAGGAGTGTCGATCGCTCATTACGACTCTCGCCGATCGCAATTACCCATTCCAAACTTAAGCTCAAACTTAAGCTTATGAGAAGAGTTCACTGAGCAGGGACTCCAAGAGCAGATCAACAAATCTATGCACTCCATTGCTGTGATTGGGAACTCAAGTGTTGTATCTGGAAACTCAAATGGAGGAGGTGAGATCACAGCATTTTAAAATACTGAAAGAGAATAATTGAAAAGAAGCCTTAGCGGTTGTTTGACTAGAGATCTGCTGCTGATCCCGCTACAGTGAGATGAAACAAACTGGGAGTCGGGCAGGATATGAGTCGAGCGTCAAGCCTTAGGAAGCTCTTGAAACGTCACTTCGCTTTAGGATTATCGATTTTAATTGCAGGGGCAATTGCGATTAGCGCAGGGCACAACTCCAAAGGAACCGCATCCAACGCTCAGGCAACCCCTCCCAATCCGATTGATCCATTGACGGATATGCAAGCCCTAGTGAGTCTAGGTGCGCGAGTTGCAGGCACAGCGGCAACCGAAAAGGCGAGTCAATATCTGATAGATCAGTATCAGAAAGCAGGGTATGAAACGGAGATTCAGACGTTCACGTATCCTAAATTTAGGGATCTAGGCTCAAGTTTAGAGATTGGCAGTCAGGCTCTAGAAGGATGGGCATACAACGGCTCGATCGCAGGTCAAATTAGTGGGCGATTGGTCGCCATTCCGAACAATGGACAGCCGAATGATTTTGCCAGTGTTCCGGTTAAAGGCGCGATCGCAATTGCGCGTCGCGGCGGTATGACCTTCTCTGAAAAAGTCAAACATGCGTCGGATGCAGGCGCGATCGCAATTGTGATCGTCAATAATGAACCCAAGAACGTTCGCGGCACACTGACGACCCAACCTGCCATTCCGGTGTTAGGACTGTCTGGAGCAGATGGAGATCCATTACTGGAACGCGCTCGAACCGCAGTGCTGACCGCAACCTTGAAGGTCAATACTCAGAAAGATGCCGTGGCGCGAAATGTGATCGCTCATTTACCTGGCGTCACGCAACCCAAATTGATTTTAGGCGCACACTATGACTCGGTTCCCGGCTCCCCAGGAGCAAATGATAACGCTTCAGGAACGGCAGTTGTATTGGCGATCGCACGCCAGCTTTCGCGATCCTTTGGACAGAGCCAATCGCCGCTTTCACGTCAAATCTGGTTTATCGCCTTTGATGGGGAAGAAGACGGACTGCAAGGATCGCAGGCCTTTGTCAATCGAGCGACGCCTCAGTTTCTCTCAAACCTGAAAGGAATGCTCAACTTTGATATGGTCGCCGTGAATTCAACCCTGCAAATGGAGGGATCGCTGTCGTTGAAATCGTTTACAAGAGTCGATGAGACGATGATGAAGAATCCTGCACTCCGTCTTGGCAGCAGCGATCATGCTTCCTTTAAGTCGCAGAATGTTCCGGTACTGTTTTTCAATCGAGGCTATGAGCCGAACTACCATAGCCCCAACGATAAGACAGTGACGCCGAAGCTTTTGGTAGAAACGAAGGACGCTGCTTTGCAGTCGATCAAGCAAATTTTGAAGTGAGTTTCTGCAAGGGTGGCAGCGGATTTTGATAGCAGATGTAGCGAATGAAGACTGATTTTGAAGTCATGTGTTCGGTTGACTGAGACATTTAAACCGATTGTTGTAAACCGATTGTTGTAAACCGATTGTTGAAACAGCTTAGTGGTTTAAAGACTATCTGGATCAATATTCAACTCTCGAAGTTTCGCGGCGAGTCGCTCCGCCCGTTGCTCTGCGGCTAAGCGCTGTTGCTGTTCAAATAAAGCGGCTTCTTCGGGAGTTGGAACTAATTCACCCGTCGGCGCGAAGAACCGAAGTTTATCTTGATGAACGCCTAAAAAGAGTTGCAGTTGCTCACTCCATAGCTGACCTTGAGGATTGGGTTGAATCGGCTGATAGCCACTTCGATTAAGAGAAAATCCTGTAAATTCTAAACTTTCTGGATCAAACCAGAAATACTCAAGCGTTCGGAAGGTGTTTTGATACAACTCCTTTTTGGTTGTTCGATCAACTTCTGCGGTTGATTCTGACAGAATCTCGACAATCACATCTGGGTATCTGCCGTCTTCTTCCCAAACCGTCCAACTTTTACGCGATCTCGGCTCAACGCCTTGTACGACGAAGAAATCAGGCCCTCGAAACTCGCGAGTTTTAATTCGCTTTTGGCTGTAATAAACGGTGAGATTACCGCCGACAAAGTAATCAGTGCGATCGCGCCATAACCACTCTAGGCAGCTAATCAGCAAGACCATTTGCCGAAGATGCAAGTCAGATTCCATTTCAAGTTCATCACTGTAGAGATCGCACGGCGGCAGAAGCGGAATGTCTTCAACGTCTTGCTCAGACTCGGCATCAGTGATGAGATTTGATTGAGGAGTCATAAGGTTTCTCCGAGCGTTTAGCACGTCAGACTGTTTTCATCATAACGACAGGGCGATTTCTTTAAAGTCGAAAGCAACCGCCCTTATGGATAACAAATCCTCGTTAGAATGCTGATCAAATCATCTGAGTTTAGCGCAGACAAAAACGGACTCCACGCCCTAACCTCTGCAAATTCGAGCTAATACAACATATGAATCATTTCGGTCACGCCGTCGCGAGGTGCGATCGCTAATATACGGGTTCTTTCACGCGGTGCGCGATGAGTCGTATCGAGGGCATCGGAACTGCGTTCGACATCAGATGACTTAGAGCCGTCACTGACGTACAACAACTGGGGTTCCAATCTTTGCCCAATTAAATAACCACTGTGCATGATCTGGAGCAACATTCACACAACCATGACTGACAGGAGTACCAAAACTGCGATGCCAGTAAGCCCCGTGAATCGCGTAGCCTCCTGAGTAATACATGGTGTAAGGTACATCTGGAATGTCATAGTCATCGCCTTGCATTCGAGCAATTCGATATTTCGATTGAATCTCGAAACTACCTACAGGCGTTGAAGTCGTCGCTTTTCCCGTGGAGACAATGACTGCATGAACCATCGTCTTCCCTTCCCAGGCTATGAGCCGTTGAGTAGAGAGCCGAATTTCAATCCAACGCTGATTTGATCGTTTTAACGCCGCAATATTACTTGTAATCGAATTCGCGGACAGGGCAAAGCTTGGAGCGATCGTAGGTTCTGAAATCGTAAAACTCAGCACTAAACTCATTAAGAGCGATTGGTTCCGCCAAGTTCCAAACGCCCGAGCAGGGCGCAACCAAGTTGTGAGGACTGCCATAATTTGTCCCCTCCTATATATATTTCAGGATTCTCAATATGCAGAAAATGGGTAGTGCAGCCCTATCGGTCAAGTTTTTTAAGATCGCAGTAGTTATATCGCAGCCATTGCAGAGAGACGATCTTATGTATCACTACAAGTTTCTGCATCAATATTCCAGAATCTCGAAATCAAGCCAATCAGATGCATCGCCTCGCTGCATTTGAAGTGATGCCGAAGCGCAAACGCCTTTGGCTCAAAGCTTCATTTGGGCTTCTCTTAGATGTTGAGGTGGGAAGAAAGCCCAAAGATCTAGCATCCCGAAAATACGACAACGCGAGATGTCAACAGTTTGAGACATTCACTGCTAAAAATTTTGGTCGACTATTTGACAAGATTTCATGGAGACTGACCACATTACCGATTACCGCGATCGCAGGAGCGGCGAACTCTGCCGCTTCCATTTGCTCAACAATGGTCGCTAGCGTGCCAATCAACTGTTCCTGTTCAGGACGAGTGCCCCAGCGCACGAGCGCGATCGGTGTGTCTAACCCCAATCCTGCGCTCTCCAGTTGTTCGATGATGTAAGGCAAGTTGTGAATGCCCATGTAGATCACAATCGTTTCAGATCCACGCGCGATCGCACTCCAATTTACCGCCGGACGATATTTTCCGGCTTCTTCGTGACCCGTCACAAATGTCACCGACGAACTATACGCCCGATGCGTCAGCGGAATTCCGGCATAAGCAGGAGCGGCAATTCCAGACGTAATTCCCGGAACAACTTCGACTGGAATCCCAGCGCTGATGAGATCCTGCATCTCCTCGCCGCCCCGCCCAAAGATAAACGGATCACCGCCTTTGAGCCGAACCACGATCGCGGCAGTTTGCGCCTTATCAATCAGAACTTGGTTAATTTCGTCTTGCGCCATCGAGTGGCGTCCGCGTCGTTTTCCAGCATCAATCCGCTCAGCAGTTGGATTGATCATTGCCAAAATTGGCGCACTCACTAGCGCGTCGTACACCACAACGTCCGCGCACTCTAACAAAGCTTTTCCTTTGAGGGTAAATAAGCCCGGATCGCCCGGCCCCGCCCCCACGAGGTAAACCTTTCCAATACAAGAATCTAAGGTCATCAATCTAGCGTCAGCGGTGTTCATGCAGGCAAATGTGAGAATGTAGCCTTGTGCTTAGCCTAAACAATCAATTGATTAAAAAATGCAGTCTCAAATACCGATTATCAAAGTGAAAAGTGCGTTCTTGTCCGGTTTAGCGTTCATCAGAATTCAAATCACCAGGACTCAAATCACCAGGACTCAAATCAAAGAGGAACGCACATCATCAAATTCATTACGACATCGGCTAATTCGTCGCTTTCATCTAAGGGATTTGCGAGGCGAAGCTCGACCGTTGGCAACTGCTGAGACAGTTGGTTGACCGATCGCGCGATCGCATCAGTAATACCGCCCGAAAACAGAAAATACGGCACAATTTCAATCGTCTGAAATCCTCGTCTTGTCAATTCTTGCACCCGCAGGGCTAAACTTGGCGCAACAGACCAATACGCAGGCAGCATTCCCAATTGATGCGCTAACGCTTCGACCGGAAGGTTGCCATCCGCACGACGACTTCCATGAGAAAGCAAAATTTGAGCCTCTGCCCCTGACGATCGACGCGAAAACAAGGATTTTAACTGGGAGTGACTGCCCAAATGAGAGGTCAGCGTCAGTTTAGCCGTTGCCAAGGGTCGAGCTTTCTCGACTTCTTGAGGAATGTCTTCCATCACATGCACGCCTGGAAGCAAGAAGAGCGGCACAATTTGAATTTCTGAGATGCCCTGCTCGGATGCCTGTTGACTAAAGTTTTGAATTTGTTTGTGAAGCGGTAAGGGAGCGCATTCTAAAACGGCTGTGCCAATCAGAGCGCGAGACTTCTGACCAATTCGGTGAGCGAGCCGAGCGATCGCTAGCTGAGGGCGCACGTCGCGGCTACCATGAGTCACTAACAGATATGCAATTGGCGCAGGGCACAACTCCGAAGGAACTGACATAGCTCAACCCGCTAACGTGTAACGCTATGTAAATTCTAGACGGCTCATGCTAAAACTGACCGGTATTTGGCTAGATATTTATCTTGCGATGAGCGCTCTTGCGCAACTCCAAAAGAACCGCAACGGTTTCTATGCCATTTTATTCTTCGCGGACTGATCGATGAAGTGCAGGTATTTCTTTAAGTTCATTTTAATTCTTTCAGTTGTCTTTCTGCTTCCCTGCACGGCCTTGGCGAATGCGCCTGCTCCCCCGCCCTACATTTGGTTCACCTTTTTAGATCGTGCTGAGGTGGAAGGAATGCAATTTGTGGGGTGTCAAACAGCTCTATGCGAAAAACCAACGCTCTTGATGCAACACGGAACCTGTTCTCGATCGAGTTGTCTCACAACTCAACCCGTTCTCAAAGCCCCGCATCGATTTGAATGTGCAGAGCATACCTGTTTGTACAAAGGAGCATCGCTCAGTGACCCACCCTTAGCGCCCTATTTTAAGCTGGTAGGCCAGTTTCAAAATCAGGTGCGATCGAGCCAAGCCTTCATCACCGATTTTCGCAGCGCGATCGCAGCCTACGCTGACCGCCATCTCCTGGTTAAAACCCTCAACGCAGAGTTACTTGTGCTTCCTGACCGACAGGCGATGAAGCCGAGCCGATGGGAAGTGTTTGGCCGAGCGTTAGCAATCACAGAAATCAGCGAATTAGTGATTGCTGCTATCTTCTTTGGCTGGAGGAAATGTACCAGAGAATTCACCACTCGGATGCTGACCGCCGTGGCGCTGATCAATCTCTTCACCTTTCCGGTGGTGTGGTTTTTCTTTCCATCCCTCCAACCGTTTCAATATTTAGCCACTCGCGTCTTTGGAGCGACGAGTTTGATCGTTGCGATCGTATTTGGCGTTGCCCTGATCCGGTTAAAGACGATTAACCCCAGAACGCTGATCAGAATCTTTACGATTTGGACGATTTCAGTCCCGATTGTGTTAGCGATCGCAGGGGTGATTGCCTTTTTTGTCAGCTATGGTGAATCGTTCCCGTCTAGTGGGGGGGTTCCGAGTTGGATCACGCTGCCCGCGTCTGGAGGATTTGCAATTGTTACCGAAGCGTGGCTGCTGTTTCGCCTCAGTCAGCGTGATTTATCGCTTTTGCAAGCCAGTTTAGTCAGTATCCTCATGAATGGGATGAGCTTTGGATTAGGAATGGCATTGTTACCCTCCTTGAGCTGAGCAATGCCATTTATGCCGATTGAACGCCCACAATGACTGACTCAGAGTTTGTTGCGTGGACGAACTCAGTGTTAAGCAGTGGTAATTAAAATCATCTCGACAAGACTATCTAAACATAGACTAAACAATAGAATCGCAGCAGACATCTCACTTGATATTGAATCCAAGCTCAATGCCCTTAACGAACCGATTAGCGTCGTTTTCAAAAGACGCGAGCGGGCGATTGATGGGGCAGCGATCGCACTAGCATGGTGCATCATTACTAAAGCAGCCTATCGATCATGGATGCCGCAACCGTCAGAACAGATGTACAAAATTCTTCTGCAGAATCAATCAAAGACTTGATATGTTTGACTTTTTCAGCGCCTTTTTTTCAACTAATTTTATTCCTCACGGGCATTGTTACCTTTGGAAACCAAGTCTCGTCTGGCTACACCTATCATCAGATGCCTTGACTGCCCTCGCGTATTACTCAGTGGCGGTTGCAATTGTTTACTTCACAAACGAGCGTAAGGATTTGCCCGCTAAGACGGTGACGCTGCTTATAGGTTACTTCTTCGTCTTTGCCTTGTGTGGCACAACTCACCTAATGGGAGTGGTCACGCTCTGGCATCCTGTCTACTGGGTTTCAGGATTGATTAAATCGATTAATGCCGTTTGGTCTTTCTATGCGTTCACCTTTTTACTGATTCCGTTAATTCCGGTGGCGATCGATGCCCCCAGTCCAGAGCAACTCGCCCTCACCAATCAGGAACTAGAGGATAGTCGTCGCCATATCCAAGCAATTAATGCGGCTCTAGAGCAACGTGTACAGGAACGCACAATCCAACTGGAAGAGTCGAATCGCGCTAAAGACGACCTATTAATTCGCGAACAGGTGATTCGAGCAGAGGCAGAAACTGCTAATCGTGCTAAGGACGAGTTTCTCTCGGTTCTTTCTCATGAATTGAGAACACCGCTCAATGCGATTCTGGGATGGGCTCAGGTTCTACGCAAGCAAAGTCTGAGCCGCGAGAAAATGGTACGTGCGCTAGAAACGATCGAGCGGAACGCCAGATCCCAACTCCAACTGATTGAAGATATTCTCGATATCTCTCGCATCATTACAGGCAAACTACGCCTCCAAGTCCGTCCCGTTCATCTTGTACCTGTGATTGAATCTGCAATTGAGTCTGTACGCTTGGCGGCTGAAGCAAAGTCTATTCGGATTCAAAGCGCTCTAGATTCTGAAGTGGCCCCCATCATGGGTGATGCCAATCGATTGCAGCAAGTCGTTTGGAATTTACTGTCTAACGCCGTCAAATTCACGCCTAAAGACGGGCAAGTTGAGATTCACTTAAAGCAGGTCAATTCTCATATTGAACTTACGGTCAGCGACACTGGACGAGGAATTAGCCCAGACTTTCTGCCCTATGTCTTCGATCGCTTTCGCCAACATGACAGCACAACTACTCGCAGCTACGGAGGGTTGGGTTTAGGGTTAGCCATTGTGCGTCAACTCGTTGAATTACATGGCGGCACTGTAGCGGTGGTTAGTCCAGGATTAGAACAGGGAGCTACCTTTGCCGTTGAACTGCCCGTAACGACAATTCAACCACCCGCGATCGACCCAGAGCAATTAGACTCAGGCGTTCAGGCGAATGAGATAGAAGATGCGCCGCTAACCTTAGAAGGCTTAAAAATCTTGGCGGTGGACGATGAGCCTGACGCGCTGGAATTGCTCAATACGATTCTGCAAGGGTATGGTGCTGACGTGATCTCGGCTACCTCAGCACAGGAGGCACTGTCCATCATCGAAACCTCAACCGATCGCAGCTTCGACGTTTTAGTAAGTGATATTGGGATGCCCGATGAGGATGGCTACTTCCTGATGCGAAAATTGCGGCAACTTGAAGCGCAGCAGGGCGGTTGGCTCCCTGCGATTGCCAAGCAAGCTTACCTCCCGGCGATCGCGCTGACGGCATATGCCCGGAGTGACGATCGCAGGCAGGCTTTATTAGCAGGCTTTCAGATGCATCTGACCAAACCAGTAGATGCTATCGAGTTAGCAACTGTGGTTGCCAGTCTGACAGGGCGATTGAACATGGTCTAAGGGGTTCGGAACAGACCATTAGCTTCGCGATCGCTTTGAGGTTAAAACGGCGAATGACGCGATCGCCCCACCTAGCGCAGCGCAATTTTGACAATCAATGGCGCATCGGGCACATCTAGCATAATCCGGCGCGGCGACTTGTATCTCATGACAACATTGGGAGATTGATTGGGAAAATAGATCTCCGCTAGCTCTGTCGGTGTGCCTAAATTCAGCGTCACTCGCTGCGTCTTGAGAACATCGTTACTGGGTGTATTCAACCACAAAACCAAATAGAAATCGCCGTTGCGCTTTTGCAGGAGCGTCCGATTAATATTCCTGACATTTCCACTCAATGAATAGTTCAGCGCTCCGGTAGCCGCTGGATTAGGCGCATCGTTTAGCACTCGAATCAGATTTCTCAAGGCGACAAACGCGGGTTTGGGAATGCCATTTGCTCTGATAATGCCAAAGTTACTTTCTTGGTCTCCCCGCGATCGCTCATCCAAAAATTCGTACAAAAACGTTCGCTTGATGCCCCGGTTGAAATACTCTAAGAACACTCTGGGAATGTATTTTGCAGAAACTTGCTCAGAAACCCCTCTCTGTCCGGCATTTCGGTCGTTCACCGCATTGTGCCAGCCTGTTTCTGTCACGATGATGGTGCGATCGCCCGTCATCTTGCGCGTGAGCGGTAGCCACTTCGATTCAAAGTCGAGCGCTGGAATGCCACCACCGGCGTAGATATGAAGATTGCCATAATCACTGACTGACCTGAGAGAACCGAGCTTAGCGGCATTCTCGGGATAGGCGATCGAAGGCGTTAGCACCGCAATGTTTGCGGTTGCCGGATCGCGCTTAACTGCCCGATACAGCTCCGTTTGGTAGTCTCTTAGACCTGCTGGAAACCCTCTGCCTCGGTAGGTCACATTGTTGATATCCCACTCGTTTGGGCCTTCGATCGCAACTACTGACGGCAGCACTTTTTTTAACACCGATACTGCATTGTTCGGCGTAATCTGATCTCGCAGATCAAATACCAACGTTGAACGAATGCCAAAACGAGACAGCCGATTCAATTTGGCAAATAAACCTGGATCGTTGCCGCCATCGCGAATATGCCGAACGCCTAACTCTCGCAGTCGAGGCTCAACGACATCCGTGTAACGCCCGTAGCTCGTGTCGATGTAGCGTAGATGCGTAGCGACCCCGAGGGAGTCAATAAACGAGTTTGCACTCCTCGCTTTCTCCGCCGTTTGCGCGACTGCCACCGTCCCACGGTCTAAGTTGGCCTCACTATCAGAATAGTGCTGAGCCAAATGAACTGCTGTGCCAAGCACTCCGGCGACTAAGGCAAAGCGCAACGTTGTAGAGAGTGCTCTACGTTTAGAAAGTGCTCTACGTTTAGCGGGTTTCATTCTGTCGCTACAGCTTACTGAGAGGAATTACCTTTTACCTTAGCAGTACCTCTTTCCTCTATGCTCTTGCACTGTCGGCTCTTACACTGTCGAAGACGTTACCCCACTTCAAAATTCATCGAGGAATGTAACGGATTGCAACGTATAATGAAATCGAATTCATCCTCAAAAGGTGTTGAAGAATCACATGCGAGTAGTGATCGCCGGAGGCGGCTTAGCAGGACTATCCTGCGCGAAATACCTGGTTGATGCAGGGCATACTCCCATCGTTCTAGAGAGCCGCGATGTGCTGGGCGGCTTGGTGGCGGCTTGGAAAGACGACGAGGGCGATTGGTACGAAACGGGGCTGCACGCCTTTTTTGGCGCGTATCCCAACATGCTGCAACTGATGAAAGAATTGGGCATCGAAGATCGGCTCCAGTGGAAAGAGCACGCCCTGATTTTTAATCAACCTGAAAAGCCGGGAACCTACTCGTACTTCAGCGTTCCAGACATCCCTGCGCCGTTCAACGTGATCATGTCGATTCTCCGCAACAACGACATGTTGACGTGGGAACAGAAAATTCGCTTTGCGGTGGGGCTGTGGCCCGGAGTGCTGCGGGGTCAGAAATATGTCGAAGACATGGATAAGTACAGCCTTATCCAGTGGCTGCGGCGTCAAGGAATTGATGAGCGCGTCAGTTCTGATGTATTTATCGCGGCCGCCAAGGCGCTCACATTCATCGATCCTGAAGATGTCTCGGCAACGATTATCTTGACGGCCGTGAACAAATTTTTGCAAGAGCGCTACGGATCTAAAATTGCCTTCCTAGATGGTTCACCAACAGAGCGATTGTGCCAGCCCATTGTCGATTACTTCAGCGATCGCGGCGGAGAGGTTCACCTCAACAAACCCCTCAAGCAAATTTTGCTGGACGACGACGGCACCGTGAAGGGCTTCCTGATTCGGGGCATCAATGGCGCGGAAGATGAGGTCATTACGGCAGATTTGTACGTTTCTGCGATGTCGGTTGATGTGATGAAAGTCTTGATGCCACAGCCGTGGAAAGCGATGGAGTTTTTCCAGAAGTTAGATGGGCTCGAAGGCGTTCCGGTGATCAATTTACACTTGTGGTTCGATCGTAAAATCACCGATATCGACCACCTGCTGTTCTCGCGTTCCGATCTGCTAAGCGTCTATGCCGACATGAGCATCACTTGCAAGGAATATGCCGATCCGAACCGCTCCATGCTCGAACTCGTTTTAGCTCCCGCCAAAGATTGGATTGACAAATCCGACGAAGCGATCATTACCGCCACCATGAAAGAGCTAGAGCGACTCTTCCCACAGCATTTAACGGGTGAAAATCCTGCCAAGCTCAGAAAATACAAAGTGGTCAAAACGCCGAGATCCGTCTACACCGCTTCTCCTGGGCGGCAGGCGCATCGTCCGTCTCAGGTCACACCCATCTCTAATTTCTTTTTATCAGGCAGTTATACGATGCAGCGCTACTTAGGCAGTATGGAAGGGGCTGTACTTTCTGGTAAGCTGACAGCGCAGGCGATTACAAACATCCAACCGCCCACGGTGTCCGAAAGCGACCAGCGTAGCTTAGTCACCAGTAGCAACTAGGACTTGTCAACCTTCCCATCTGCATGAGAATGCTACAATTGCCCGAATCTTCTTCCTGTGAGAGAACCCTGGCTTCCGTGGAGGAGGCTTACGAACGGTGTCGCGAGATCACTGCCGAATACTCGAAGACCTTCTACCTGGGAACCATGTTAATGTCTCCCCCGAAGCGTCGGGCAATTTGGGCAATCTATGTTTGGTGTCGCCGCACCGATGAGTTAGTCGATGGCCCAGCGGCGCATCTTACAACCAACGAGACGCTCGACCAGTGGGAAGAGCAGCTAGAGAAGATTTTTGTGGGGCATCCCCACGATGATCTAGATGTAGCGCTGGTTGACACTTTAGAGCGATTTGACCTCGATATTCAGCCATTCCGCGACATGATCGATGGGCAGCGCATGGATCTTTACCGCAGTCGCTACGAAACCTTTGAGGAACTGGAGTTGTACTGCTATCGCGTTGCCGGAACGGTAGGGCTAATGTCTACCACCGTGATGGGAACCGAATCACGACTGCGATCGGCACCTTGGGATGACCCATCCGCAACGCCTCCAATTGAAGAAGCGATCGCGCTCGGTATTGCCAACCAGCTCACCAACATTCTGCGGGATGTGGGTGAAGATGCCCGTCGCGGTCGAATTTATCTTCCAATGGAGGACTTAGCGCGGTTTGACTACACCGAAGAGGACTTGATTAAAGGGGTGATCGATGAGCGTTGGAAAGCGCTCATGAGTTTTCAAATTGAGCGTGCTCGCAAATTCTATGCTCTAGCAGAGCGCGGCATTAGCGCCCTCAGCGAGGATGCTCGGCTACCTGTCTGGTCTGCCTTGATGATGTACAGCCAGATTCTTGACATGATTGAGCGCAACGGCTACGACAACTTCCAAAAGCGAGCATTTGTGTCTGGTCGCAAAAAAATGATGTCGTTGCCGATTGCTTGGCTGCGCGCAAAAGTTCTGTGAACCATAGCGTTGCAATTGTGCAATGTTGATGAACTTGGCCGTCTAACGTGATTTCAGTCTGAAACTCGAAACAAAATGGGAACGCTACAGTAAGGCGTCGTAGCGATTGCTACACATTTTTGTAGTGTGTGCTTCCTTGCCCCGGAACTTGTTTCGACTCAGATTTGCCATCATGTCCCAAAACACTTCAAAAGTTGTAAGACGAGAAGAGGTCCAACGGCTCTACCGAGACTTTCGGAAAGCTGTCTTAGCCTCAACTGCTAATGCGATTACCCAAGAGAATCGCCGTTCGCTCAGCGATCGCATTGGGCACGAAAAAGTAGAAATTCTGAACGTTGAGATTGACAATCTATCTAGGACTGAACTGCTGAATCGCTTAACGAAGGGCGTTGTGTTCACTCCCAATGTCGATCACTTAATGAAGCTTCAGCAAGACGCCACCTTTCGACAGGCCTATGAAGTGGCAGACTACAAAATCTGCGATAGTCAAATTGTGCTCTATGCCTCTAGGTTTTTAGGATCTCCACTCCAAGCTAAAATCTCTGGTTCTGATTTGTTTCCCGTGTTTTGTGAGCATCACCGACACAATGAGAACATCAAAATCTTTTTGCTGGGTGGTGCAGCAGGGGTAGCTGAGCGGGCGCAAGCACGCATTAATCACCGGATTGGCCGAGACATTATTGTAGAGGCGCATTCGCCGTCCTTTGGCTTTGAGAAGAATGAAGCTGAATGCCGTCTGATTGTGGATCTCATCAATCGCTCGGCGGCAACGGTTTTGGTCATTGGCGTGGGTGCACCCAAACAAGAAATTTGGATCTCCAAATACAAAGACCAGCTACCCAACATCGATATCTTCATGGCTGTCGGCGCGTCGATCGACTTTGAGGCAGGCAACAAACCCAGAGCGCCGCAGTGGATGAGCAGCGCTGGCATTGAGTGGCTATATCGGCTGTACTGCGAACCCAAGCGCCTCTGGAAGCGCTATTTTGTGGATGATCTGCCGTTCTTCTGGCTGGTAATGAAGCAAAAATTCAGCGGACAATCCCCATCCTAATTAGGCAGACAGCCCACGCTGGAGCTGGCGTTCGCGAATGCGATCAAGGGTTCCGAGGGGAATCGCTGAAATCAGTTGGCGCGTGTAGGGCTGCTGCGGATGCAGGTAAATGCTGTCCGACGTGCCGACTTCCTCAATTTTGCCGTGATTCATCACAATGATGCGATCGCTCATAAATTTCACAACGCTTAGATCGTGCGAAATGAAGATGTACGTCAATCCAAACTCAGATTGCAGTTCTTTCAACAGGTTGAGCACTTGAGCTTGCACCGAGACATCGAGCGCTGAAACAGACTCATCGCAAATAATGAATTTAGGATTGAGTGCCAGCGATCGCGCAATGCTGACGCGCTGACGCTGACCGCCAGAAAATTCGTGGGGATAGCGATTCATCCAGGTTGGATTCAGACCAACTCGCTCTAGCAAATAGGCAACGCGATCGCGGTGTTGTCGCTTGCCGCCGCGCCCATAGATTTGCAACGGTTCCATCACCGCCTCACCGATGTTCATGCGCGGATCAAGCGAACTGTAGGGATTTTGGAAAATAATTTGGATTTCTCGCCGCAGTTGCCGAACCTCCTTGCTAGAGAGCGCTAGAATATCGCGCCCTTCAAACAGAATTTGTCCTGCCTTTGGCTCGATTAGGCGCATCAAGGTTCTCGCCAAGGTCGATTTTCCGCACCCCGACTCACCTACCAATCCTAATGTTTCGCCAGGATAGACATCAAACGAGACGTGATTGACCGCCGTCATGTAGCGTTTTGTTTGCCCAAATACACCGCGTATCGGAAACGCCACTTGCAGATCACGCACCGAAACCAGCGGTTCTTGCTGCTGCAACGCTTTCATGCGCCGATCAAACTCGGCTTCACTCACTTCTTGATTTTCTGCTAGGGCCACATTCACATCCAGCTTCTTCTCTTGGAGCCGCTTCTCTCCATTCGGAAGCAGCACCACTTCCATGAAGTCTGAAACCGTAGGTAAGAGTCGTAAGCGACGAGTCGGCTGAGGGCGGCAGGTGAGGAGCCCCTTGGTGTAAGGATGCTGCGGATTAGAGAAGATATTGAGGACAGAGCCGTACTCTACAATCTTGCCTTCGTACATCACCGCTACTTCGTCGGCAATTTCGGCGATTAAGCCCAAATCGTGAGTGATGAACATCATCGACATGCCTCTGCGATCGCGCAGTTCTCGCAGCAAATCCAAAATCGTCGCCTGAACGGTGACATCCAACGCCGTTGTGGGTTCGTCGGCAATCAACAGGGTCGGATTGCAGGAAATGGCCATCGCAATCATAATGCGCTGAAGCTGACCGCCCGATAGTTCATGAGGATAGCGATCGAGTATCGCTAACTTCTGACGGTTAATTTCTCGATCGAGATCGGCTTCGCTTGGCAGAATGCCTGAATTTTGA
Organism: Myxacorys sp.; assembly: GCF_059501405.1. Classification (NCBI taxonomy): domain Bacteria; kingdom Bacillati; phylum Cyanobacteriota; class Cyanophyceae; order Leptolyngbyales; family Leptolyngbyaceae; genus Myxacorys; species Myxacorys sp. Next base: position 61,947 of record NZ_JCACCM010000172.1, on the reverse strand, counting down.
TGAAGATCTTCGACATGCCGCCGCTTCAGTTCGGCATCGGGCGGCAGCACTCGCACTTCTTGCATCAGCGAAACCGCTCGCCGCCGGGCTTCTGACTCCGAAAGCTTGGTGTGCTGGCGAATGGCTTCAACCAACTGGTAGCCGCATGTATAGACCGGGTTGAGTGAACTCATCGGTTCTTGAAAAATCATCGCAATGCGATCGCCGCGATAATCTCGCAGCTTTTCGGTTGAAACCGTCCGCAAATCGACCGGTTTTCCGGCACTCTGATCATCGTTAAACCAAATCTCGCCGCCCGCAATTCGTCCGGGCGGATTGGGAATCAGCCCCATGACGGCTAATGAAGTGACCGACTTTCCTGATCCGGATTCTCCCACAATGCCTAACGTTCGTCCGCGCTTGACCTGAAACGAAATGCCATCTACGGCTTTGACGACTCTGGTATCGGTCTTAAATTGGACTTCGAGATTCCGAACGTCGAGGATAGTGTCACTCATAGGAGGCGGAACAGTAGAGCTAAATACTAATAGTGTGAACGCAGTTCTGTGAATTTTAACAACGAATTTAGGCGACGAATGTCCCCAATCAGACGATCAAGGGAACGACTTCGTTGCTCATCATTAGTTGCTCACAGCATGGATAAGTCGCCAATGACATCTAAGCGCTTGTAGCGTCCGAGGGTAATGTAAGTTTCGGACAAACTCTCAGCCACCGTCGGCGTAATCCAGCCCATTTGTTGCAGAATGTGAATTGCGATCGCATACTTGGCTCGCTTCGCGCCGTCTTTCACTTTGATCGCCAATCCAACGCCTTCTCCGACACGACCCATACACTGCACGCCTTCCGCCCCTGATTTGCTGATAATCTCTCCTTCAGTGAGGCGCATCAGTTCTGTATCAAACTCTCCATCCCCTGCCACCATCGTTGGATGATGAGTCATCGATCGCGAAACCCGCTCCATATCCAAGCTATTACCAGAGGCAAGCTGAGCGTAGAGCCACCCCAACTGCCTGAGCTGCATGTAGTAAGTCGGTGCGCCGCAATCATCCCGCGCTGGAATAAATTCTTCCGCTGGAATTTGCAGCAGTTCAGCAATCTTTCCCAGAATCAACTGCTGAAGCGGATGGTTGTACTGGAGGTAACTGTTGAGCGGAAACCCGCGCTGTTTGCAAACCGCTAACATGCCCGCATGTTTACCAGAGCAGTTGTACTGAAGTGGACTTTTCTTGCCCTCTGGAGTTGGGCACTGCAAGGCAGTCGGTTCTAGATCTGCGCGCCATAGAATATTGAACACTTGCCGGACTTGCTCGATCGTGCCTTTGTGAGAGCTACAGATAATCGCCAAATCACGATCGGTCAAGCCGAAGCTTTCAAGCGTTCCGGTCGTGGTCACGGCTAGCGCTTGAAACGGTTTCAGCACGGATCGTGCAAATGTAGCTGCCTCAGCGTTTCCAGCACAGAGGAGAATGCGACCGCGATCGTCACAAATCATCGCCTGAGCCGAATGAACCGATTCTGTAATGCCTTCCCGCAGTAGCTTAACTTCTAGCTCTGCGGTGCTTTGAATGCGTTTGCCCCTTGTCATGGAAAAGACTCTAACACTAGGTGGAGACGAGCTTGAAAAAACGTTATGAGTTGTTAGGATTGTGCCTTACAAAAGCCACCACAAGGCGATGAGCGCTAGAAAAGCACCTGCGATCGCGGCAAAGGTCTTTTGCAACCGCCGCAAAATCGGCTGAATCTGATACGACACAATTAACTGATCTTGATCAATCACTTCGGGCGGCTTCTCCCAAATCTGCCCATCATACCAACCTGATTCTTCGTAAAATACATCGGTGTTAAGCAATCGAGTTCTCACATAGACCCAACCTAGGTAGAGCCGAACTAGTGCCAAAATCGGAATTAAGCTTGCACCGATCGATCCAAGCAGCAGGAACTGAGGGAGGTGCTTTGTGGGCGCAAAACTCACTGATGCGATCGGGCCTGCCACAATCCAATTTAGCGCCCAAAGCACCACGATCGGCTGGATGTAGCCCCACCCATCCAACGTCGCCCACCGGAAGAACCAGGATTCTTTCAGGTCTTGATACTCGTTGATGGGCCGCTGTTCTACAGGAACGGGGCAGGTGGCAGAACTCATAGCCAAGCCAAAGAGGTGAGTGGAATACTATTCGTTAGTATAGAAGAGTTTTAGCGGTTGCAGCGCACTGAAGTTCCTTGGAGGATGGAGTCAGGGGAAGTTGCGATCGCGCTTAGCGATATAGTGATGCAGTTAAGGAGAGTAGCAATTTGCTTGCAAAGTTTCGAGGGGCGCTCAGGGCGAGCGAAGAATTTCCTCTAGCTCAGGAATACATTCAGCTTCGTAGGTTTCGATCAGAACACCGATCACTTCCATAAGAGATGCAAGGGGATGAGTTTCATCTTCACCTACTTGGTCAATGAGGTGATCGAGCATCTTAACGAAGCGAGCATATTTCTCTTCACTGTGAGAAACAAAGACAGTTTCGGCAGTAGGTGACCAAGCGGTTACGGTTTGATCAAGGTTGAGACTTTGCATCATCCTTTCCACTTTTCTTCGTACATAGATCAACAGTTACTTTCGGTTGACCAGAACTTCACTGCTCTTCTTTGCGCCGTCTGGAAGATTATCGAGTTCTTTTGAATTTAACTGGAGTTGTTGATGCCCTCCTTCATCTACTAAAGCAATTCCTAGCAAGTAAGCTCTGCCCCGACTCGTAGCACCACCGATATTTAGCTCTTCTAGCTTCTAAACAATGTTCTTACCACGACATTGATTTGAAATATCTTTCAAATAAAACTTGTTATTAGGTGGAGAAGACTGGACGTATAGCCATGATAGGCGTCTTCGGGTAAACGTTGACAAGTTCCTTTGACAGTTTCTTTAACTTTGACATAAGACTGATTAGAGGGACTCACAATACTAAAACTTGGGCGTTTCCATTCAGGCAAAAAATGCCATTTCTGGTCTGCGGCAAAAACTAATCCTGAGACTCCTATTAGCAGAGTTAGGGTTACGACTATGGGATTTCTTGATAAATCTGGTAAGTTCCTTTGTCCTTGAGTCATAGCCGATTTAGTTAATGACAACAAATTATAAACTAGCTGACTTAGATCAATAATTAATTGCACAAAAACAGTAGCCAATTGACTTAAATTGGCTACCAACGAAACGGCATTGATTGCAAATATCCTTCAGCGAGCAACTATCGATACCAGTTTTAGTTCATTGTTACTCGCCGAATGGAGATTACTGATTCGTGAGTCCGTCAGAAGCCTGTAGCGCCAGCGCACTATACGGCGTGCTTTCTGCATGTCCCCAAAACGCTTCTAACCCATAATAGTCGCGCTCCGTGGGCATCATGATATGCACAATCACATCGCCGTAATCCAACAAAGCCCACGTGCCCTCCATAAGCCCGGCTGAGCGAATCGGCTTGCGATCGAACTGTTCTTCTACTTTGTCTTGAACCATGCCCGCGATCGCGCGCACTTGCACCTTCGAGAAACCTGTAATCAACACAAAGTAATCTGCTAACACCGAGACATCGCCAACTTTGAGAAGGACAATATCGCCCCCTTTGCGCTCATCAGCCGCTTCTGCGATCGCCAAGGCCAGAGCATAGTTTCGATCTGATGCTTGCAGTGCAGGATTCGCGATGGTGGAGAGGGTTTGTTGGTTAGAAAGATTTGCCATTCAGGTCTAAATTCCTTTTACGTAAAGAGTTGAATTGGACATTAGGAAATGCGAACAGCGAGACAATCGATATCTAAAATTAGGTGGCATAACTCTAGGATATTAGGATTTTCGAGAGCGTTGCGTTGCGGTTTGTAAAAACCAATTACGAGTATCAACGGTTCGAGGGTGAATCAGATGTCGTGCCTGAATCAAATGTTTGATAGAACAATCAGCTGACTTCCACGTTGCCTCGACCAAATCTTGACGACTTAATCGACGCAATTCTTCTAACTCCGGGGTGCTCCCTCGCCCCGGTTCCAAGCCGTCCGCCAGATAGACGACGCAACTCAGTAAGCTCATTTGCGGTCTGCCCAGCGTGTGGTTGCGAATTGCATTGAGAATATCAGGGTCGTGAATTCCGAATTCATCACGGGCCACGATCGCACCAACATCTGCATGAAGTAAATGGGGATTGAGTTCATCGATCGCGTCGAGTTCTAATCCTTCATCCTTTGCCATTTGCAGTAATCGATCGGGCTTGAAAAATTTGGCTAAATCGTGCATTAATCCTGCGATCGCCGCTTTCTCAGGATCAAGCCGATGGCGTTGAGCCAATTCAACTGACATCTTCTCGACTCGAATGATGTGCCGCAGTCGGGTTTCGGGCACATTTAACTTTAACCACGCGATCGCTCGTTCCCGCAACGGTTGAAACTCATCCGAAAACTGAGGCGCACTCAGGATAGGAGCGTTGGCAGAATCAGCTTTAGGATAGTTAGGACGGAAGAGTTTCGGCGACTCACGCATTCAAATGGAACACTCCTTTAGGAGATGAGAGCAGATGCCCTCAAGCTTCCGAAGGAATCACAACGAAGTTCGGAAAATAGAAGGCTTGTTAACCCATTCTAACGCATGAGTTTGGGTACAAAATGTTTATGATGCTGCACTTATTTGTCAAGAAAGCCGTGTGATTAATTTTTCTAAATAAAAAAGGAGCTTCCAGTGTGGAAGCTCCTTTTTTGTAGTTTTCTAGCCAATTAACCAACGTTTTCAGCGTCTTTTAGCTTTATGCGAATGAGTTCGATTCGTTTGCGATTGACGCCTAAATCCGATTCACCTAAACGAGAAGCAGATCGCACTTGAATTATGCCCGCAGGTTTGTCTAAGGAAAACTCTACATCGTCCACAAACCCCATAAATCTGCTTGTAAATTCTGTGTACAAGTAGGTATCTGTTTCGCTAATGACCTTGGTTCTGGGCAGTGCTGCAATGGTTTGCTTTAAACTAGTAAATGCCTGTTCGGGTGAGGATGTATAGCGCAGTGGCTCGATTTGGTGGACTGGATCGGTGCTGAAGCTACTGACGCAGTTGGGTGTTTTAGGGCAGGCAGCAAAGCCAGTGCTACCGATTCCCAAGTTAGCGGGTCGAGAGTTCGGGAATGAAAAGATGGCGGCAACCGGAACGGACTGAAGAGGAGTTGCACCTGCGGATTGAGTAGAGGTAAGCCAATAAATCGCAACGAACAGGATGAGAACTAGGCGTCTGAGCATGAGAGAAGGCGTCCTAACAAAACTTAATCCTCAGTTTAGAGCACAAGGAACTGACTAACCAAAGAGCCGACGCCTCACGATATGCGCGCTCCTTGAGTATCAAGGGTCAATACTTTCACCTGTACGCCAATCCCTCGAGCTATCCAAGCGTTTTCCATTGCAGATCGCACTGATTCGGCTTGATTCGGATCAGACAGCGCCAACAGAGTCGGACCTGCGCCACTGATCACCATGCCATACGCACCTGCCGCGATCGCGCCCTTCTGCACAGCGTCATATCCCCTAATCAACGCCTGACGGTAAGGTTGATGAATTCGATCTTGCAACGCCGCTCTTAACCAATCCGCGTTTCCAGTTTCTAACCCCCGCAGGAGCAATCCTAAGTGAGCCGCGTTAAAGATAGCATCAGCACGGCTATAGTCAGCAGGCAACACTTTTCTTGCGTCTGCCGTTGAAAGCTCAAAATCGGGAATGGCAACAATGGGAACAACGTTAGCATTCCAACTCAATTCGCAGATTTCCCAAGGGCGACAAGTTTCAGTCTCGGCATAGCCTGATGCTGCCAATCGACAACCACCCATCAGCGCCGGAACTACATTATCGGGATGACCTTCGATTTCCGTCGCTAAATCTGCTAACTGATCGGGGCTGAGCGGCGAACCTGCCAAAACATTCGCACCGACAATCCCGCCAACGATCGCCGTCGCTGAGCTTCCCAATCCCCGCGCTAAGGGGACATCCATTTGAATATCAAGGTGAATCGCAGGGATAGGTTTGTTAATGCGATCGCATAGCTTACAAAAGGCTTGATACACCAAATTAGTAGCAGTTGTAGAAACCCGATTCGCCTCTGCACCGCTCACGGTAATCCTTAAAGCTTCTCCATCAGATAGCGGTGAAAAGGCGAACTGATTGTAGAGAGTGAGTGCCGCTCCCAAGCAATCAAATCCGGGACCAATATTTGCAGTCGTGGCAGGAACTTTAACGGTGACAGTAGACATATGAACGTTTGCGAGAAAAGATGCTGAATGGACAACCCGTTTAGAAGATTACCAGCATTTCTCATAGCGCAGCACCGACATAATTTGCAGCCCTAGAAGATGGCTTCAGACTCCAAATTTATGAAGCAACCGCAGTAACTGAACTGAGAGCGTTATCATTAAAGATAAGTTAACTTCTGTAAAGCAACGTGACTGCCACCTTTAGACCCAAAGATAGCGCAATCTTGCCCACCACTTGGCACGCTCTCAGTCCTCTTTGGCAGGGCGGCGAACAGGACATTCAGCAAGGATTACCCCACACTCAACTTGCCCCAACTTGGCAGATGATGATGCTTGGAGATGGCTCTCCAACTCACTGTTTGCAGCTCCTCACAGGCGAACGCACAGAAGTAGATGTGCTAGATATGTCGCCGATCGGATTTGCGACCGATCATGCCCCAAGCTCGATTGAGAAAGTTCCTGGACCTCGTCTACGTCGCCAGATTTGGCTTAGAACAGCTTCTGGTCAACGGTTAGGATATGCCACCTCGTGGTGGGAGTTGAGCCACATTGATGACTATTTGCAGAATCGATCGCAACCCATTTGGCTAAATCTTTCTCGGCTTAGGGCCGAACTATACCGTGATATTCAAGGGTTGTACTACGGTCACTCCAAAGCCTTAGAAGAAGCGTTTGGACATCCAGGACCTTTCTGGGGACGCCATTATCTCTTCTGGCATCACGGACAGCCCCTAACCTTAATTTATGAAGTTTTTTCGCCTTACTTAGAAAAATATTTAGGTCCAATGCGGTTGGAGCGATCGACATAGCTAGGCTCGGAACTCTCTCTCATACTGAGGACGACAAGGCGTGCCCCAGCAAACTTGCTGCTCGGGAAGCGACGTGAAAACACTGCTGCGTGTACCTACGACTGCGTTAGCTCCAATCTGCACACCGGGAGCAATAAAGCAGTCCGTGGCGATCCAAGCGCCATTTCCGATCGCGATCGCTCCCGTCACCAATCCAAAACTCGGATCGTGCAGGTCATGACTTCCCGTACAGAGATAGGTTTTCTGCGAAATGACACAATGTTCACCAATCTGAATGCGATCGAGGCTATAAAACACTACATCATCCCCAATCCAGCTATAATCACCAATCTCCACGTTCCAAGGATAGGTAAACCTAGCGGTCGGGCGAACCAGAACGCCTTTTCCAACCTTCGCGCCAAATAGTCGTAGGATGCCGCGTCTAATGTTGTTAAACGGTTGAGGCGTGAGCGGGAATGTGATCGCTTGCACCAGCCACCACAACAACACAACCCACCCCGGACGACCGCGATCGAACCAGGATTGGTCATAGTTTTGTAAATTCACAAGGGGTTTAGCAGTCAAAATCGGTGCAGGAAGAGATCTCCGGTCACCCTCTCTCTCTATCTTCTCCAGCATTAAGACTCAGGTTGAGGAATGGGTTGAAGAGTTGGTACAGGTTGCGTATTCAACGTACCACCACACTGCTGTAGTTCGTAGAGTTTTACCCCAATCTGATATTCATATTGGCTGAGCAGACGCCCGTAAGTATAGCCAGCTTTACCATCTAAAAATCCGAGCCGAATAAAATAGAACAGTACAAATCTCAAGAAGGGCTTGAACGGCAACCTAACCCAAATCTTTTTGAGAAATCGCTTGCGCTGCACGGCATTCCCAAACAAATTAGCTCCGATCGTGCCACTATCGCCTTTTCCATTCAGCACATTCAAATACACCTGCGCTTCCCAGTTGGAATAGCGGTTGTGACGCTCTAGCCAGTGATACAGATCTTTGAAGTCAATGTGCAGCATATCGTTCTTTAGATAGCCAACCTTACCTGGCAGAACAACATGTTCATGAACTTCGTTATCGCCAGTATTGCGAATGTCTTCAGTATTTAAGTTTTCGTAGCGTCCTTTCGTATGTCTAAATAAGCGAAGATTCCAGTCTGGATACTTGCCACCATAACGGATCCATTGCCCTAAGAAAAAGACTCGACGATTGAGATAGTATCCATCATGGTCAGACTGAGCAATTGCTGCTTCAATCTCTTCCCAAAGTTCAGGCGTGATGCGCTCATCGCAATCGACAATCAGCACCCACTCATTGCGAAACGGCAGATTTTCCAGCGACCAGTTTTTCTTCTTAGGCCAGCGACCATTGAACTGGAATTGAACTAGCGTCGCGCCATACTTTTGGGAAATGTCAGCCGAACGATCGCTACTCTGGGAGTCAACAACAAACACCTCATCGGCTCTGGCAACGCTCTCCAAACAGGCGGGCAAATTCGCTTCTTCATTTTTTGCTGGAATTAGAACGGAAACCGGGACTTTAGCTAGATTAGAAGTCATCATTGTTAAGCCAACAGAGGAAATGTCGTCAAAATCTCAGACCAACCAGAAACCATCACTTTACAATTGCCTTAAGATGCAGGATTGATAGACAGATTAGCTTGATTTCGTCTTTATAATGCCCACGCGATTTGATCAAATTACTAAAAATTTTATATTCTGCAAATCGCTTTGTATTGCTCCAAAAATTGCTCCAAAAGTTGACAGCAACACGACTCACATCTTGGCAGCGGGTTTAATAGCAGACGCCTGCCGCAACGCTACGCAAGGAAGCATGAAGCCGTCTGATGTCTGTTACATCCTCAGGCACCTTCCAGAAGGTATCTCAATACCATTGCCACAAGAATCTTTGCGGCAGTCCTGAGCAACTCTGAAACGGCGTGATGAGAAGTTCTCTAGAAACACTCAAGCGGTCAAAAAAAGGGCTTATGCATGAAACATAAACCCTTAACTTTACTGAGAATCAAAAACAGCTAACTAACTGCTTGACTTATTCACACTCAATGCATAAGCAGGTTTAACTGCCTCAGAGCCTTCTTTCACCTTCTGGAACAGCGCTTCGTACTGATTCAACGCTTGCTCAAACGAATACCGCTCGATCGCATATTGACGACCTTGCTTGCCAAGCAATGCGGCATACTCAGGGTTTTTGTAAAGTTCCAAAATCTGCTGCGCCAATGCTTCTGGATGCTCTGGCTCTACAACCACGCCACCATGACTCTTCTCGATCGCTTTCGCTGCACTTCCGGTACTCGGCACTGAAGCAATCACCGGACGCCCACTTGCCAGCAGCACTTGCGTTTTAGACGGCATATTGAACGACACCACGTTTTGCTTCTGCACAATCAGGCCAACATCAGCCGCCGCCAACATTTCTGGAAGCCGCTCTCTGGGTTGGAAGGGCAGCAACATAACATTCTCTGCACCACAAGCCGCGCAATAATCTTTTAGTTTCGCGATCGCTTTTGATTCACCCACAATCACAAACGCAATTTCTGGAAAATCTCGCAATCGAGCCGCCGCCTCTACAACGGTTTCTAACCCTTGCGTCAGGGCGATATTACCGGAATATTGCACAACAAACTTACCTTCCAGATTATGTGCTTTTCGGAAGGCGTTGTCTTTCGGCAAAGGCTTGATGAAATTGACATCGACCCAGTTCGGAATGCAGGTGATTTTGCTTGATGGAACACCTTTACGCTCTAGATTATCGACAAAGCCATCTGCAATCACGCTTACTGTGTGGGCTGTGCGATAGGCAAACTTCTCTAGAGACTCAAGAACACGGATCATCAGCTTGTTCTTGATTAGCCCGACATGCACCGCCGCCTCAGGCAGAATGTCTTGAACGTTGAGAACGATCGGGCAGTTGTGCAGCCAACCTAAGAGGGCGGCAGGCACGCTCACAGGCAAAGGCGGCACAGTCAACAGAATCAAATCTGGTCGCCAACCTCGAAGCGCTTGGAAAAAGCTAGTGAAGACAAAGCTACTGTCTAGCAGGATGCGATCGACTAGACTTGGCTTTGGCTTAATCCACACATAGCTACGCTGGATCGTCACTCCGTTGCGTTCTTCCGTTGTGTAAAGCTTCCCCCGATACGCTTCGTAAATTTGTCGCTGCGGGTAATTTGGCATCGCTGTGATGACTCGAACATCATGCCCTCGCTTGGCTAAGCCTTCAGCGAGTTCGGTCATGAGTGGTGCAATCCCGATTGGCTCTGGATAGTAATTGTAAGAATAGATTAAGACACGCATAGCTTGTGTTGGACTCAAACGGTGACTGTCGCGTTCAACGGGTCATTCTGCGGGGGCGATGCGAGAGGTACAATCGAGTTGGGTAACTCAGAGGACACCGTGGGGATTTAGCTGGGGCTAAAGTGTCGATTAATGTTACTAGTGGGGCTGTTGTAACATTAACGACCTTGAAGTGTTCTCTAAAACCTTTTCAGGTGGTCTTCAGGAAATCTTTTTGCCTCTTCAAGAGTCTCTAAAGCTTTCTTGAAGAATATTTACTTACTTGCACTGAGCTTAAAATGCCCTTCTAAGTATTCTTTTTTACATTTATTTCTAAACCAAGTTCTATTAATTCACATTAATAGGGTGACTTAGACTATTGCCTGTACAAAAAACACTAAATGATGGCATTGGTGTGCCTGTAGAAGTCAGAGTTTGCCTAGAACGGTATCTGATGTATCTTTCATTTCAAGAGAAAGCTTTCCGGAAAGTACTGAGTTTTATTTTGTACCTCCAGGCCAAAGCTCTTTTAGCAAACCAAATTTACTCGAATAGATGCTCACCTTCAGTAAGCAAAAAACAACCATAGCCAATCAAGCGCTAATCATTTCGTGAAAGCTTCGGTCAAACTCAAACCAATACAACAGCTCAAGCTGATTCAGCCAAATCTAATTCAAGGTCTCCGTAAACAGATTCACCAGCAGTATATACGGCGACAGAGGGAAGTGAGCAAATTTAAACATAGCTGTTGTATCCATTACAGCTAAGAAGACTGGATAGCTACTAAGGCCCGTCACGATCGCTCAGCAAACGTCGAGGGAACGCTAGGACAAATTATGGAGAACAAAGCGGCATAGTCCCCTTCTGCAAGTTCCTGGTGAAGTGCCTGTTCAAGGACGTTGCGGACTCCTTTCACATTCTCAACGCTCAACTCATTAGCGTGAGCGGTTTTAATAAAGAGATCGATATCTTTTTTGAGATGTTTGGTTGGAAAATTAGGATTTGAATAGTTTCTATCCAGCATTCGCTGCAACTTCTTATCAAAGGTTGGCGCGTACAACGCACTTTTACGCAAAATACTCATGAACGCTTCTACATCCACATTCTGACGGACGACAAGCCCTAAACTGGCAGAAAAAGCGCTCGTCATTGAGCCAATCAGTTGATTTAGCGCTAATTTCACCGTAGAAGCAGATCCGACTGCACCTAGAAGGATTGGTTCTGAACCAAAAACATTTAGAAGAGGCAACACTCGCTCAAACTGCGCTGGTTCTGAACCGACCATCACAATCAGGTTGCCAGATTGAGCTTCTGGAATACTGCCAAGCACGGGTGCTTCGATATATTCTCCACCTGCTGCCACAACCTCATCTCGAATCTCTCGACTTTCATCTGGCGCGATCGTACTCATCTGAATCACTATGCGCCCAAAGAGATGTTGTCGTGATGCCTCGCTCAGCAATACGCTGCGAATCGCGGTGGCATCAGTGAGCATGAGAACGATCGCTTCAGAAGCCGCGATCGCGTGGTCTGGAGCATCCACAATTTTGGCTCCCGCCGTCTTTAGCGGCTCCAACTTAGCGGATGTGCGATTGTACGCCGTGAGAGAATGTTGAGCATCGATCAGCCGTTGCGCCATCGGTAGTCCCATCAGCCCAATTCCGATAAATCCAATCTTCACGGTTGATCTTCTCCTAAAACTCAAAAGCGCTGAAAGCATTACTCATTCAGCGCTCAGACCTCTAGATTTAATCCTAACTGTTACTGAATAGCTTTCATCAAAAACTCAGCAATTTCAATCAATTGGGATTTGTTGAACACTTCTAGCAAGGTTCTAGCTGCCGCTCTCGGTTCAAGCGGGATAGACACCTGTTTGGGAGTGGAAGCGCGTGCAGGTTGGGGAGCAGGGGCAGAGCGCAACGTTGTTGCAGGCGCAACGAGTTTCTGCAAATTAGCGCTGGCTGTAATTTCGGCGGTGCGTCCTGCTAAAAGCAAGTCACTGGCCTGCTTCAAGTCTCGAATTAGCACGGGCGCGATCGTGGCGTACGTGTTGTGAACTGCAATTCCTTCAGAGTTGCGCTCTGCGCTAATCGCCCGTTGAGCCATCTGAACCACAACAACCCAAGGTTTCGCCGTTGGACTAACCTGAATTAAGCGATTGCACAAGGCAATTAGCTGCTGACGACTTTTTGGAGAATCGCCCTGCTTAAACAGTTGCAGCATCGCCTTCAGAATGGCGTTGATCTGAGCCGCCGCATTTGCAGGAAGAGTAGAAGCAGATTTGCCCTTAGCGGCGGTAGGCATCGTTCCACTACCAGATGTTCCACCAGAGAGTAAAACTTGAAAATACTTCTGCAATTCATTGAAGGTTGGTTCTGCGGCTAACACCGCTTGCTGAGCCGCCTCTTCTCGCAATCCGAACGGGCTTTGAAGCTCTACGATCAGTGCCTTCAACGTATCAAAGCCAGTTAAAAACAGGTCTTCAACGCGCTGATCGACCTTAATCGAGTGCTCTTTGAGAATTTTGAAACAGTCCTCAAAGTGGTGAGCCGTTTTCTGAATGCTGTCAAAGCCGAGCATTGCCGCTCCGCCTTTGATCGAGTGCGCTGCCCGAAATAGCTCATTCACTCGCTCTGCATCTGCCATTGTCGATTTGAGATCGACTAATCCTTGCTCGATCGTATCGAGATGTTCTTTCGCTTCTTCAATGAAATAGCCAAGAATTTGCTGCTGCTTAACTGATTGCACTGCCCTGCTCCTGGAGTAATCAGTAACGATAGACGGTATTGTTCTGTTAAATACAAGTGTTCCCAAAAACCCCGTTCATTCACGGCGAACCGGGACTTAGCTGCCTACCCCAAAATCTCAACAAAAGAATCTCGTCAAAGGGTTTCCTGAAAGGGCATTCGCATGAGTGCATTACTTAAATGATTCAGAAAGGAGCAGAAGTGCAGCGTCCAATTCAGCTTTTTTCTAAAGATGATGTAGATTAAGAGCAAACTGCCGCCGTCGAAGCGATTGTGCGGTGTCAATTGGTTGTAAGTTGGTTGATTAGCGAATTACTCCACGTCGAGAACTTCTTCAGATGGAACAGTCGAATCTTTTGGATCTCGCTAAACAGGGTGAGCCAGATGCGATCGCAGCATTAATGAATGCAGTCTTAGAACCTAAAGGCATTACAGCCCATGCCGAACGAGAACACGACTGTTTAAATATTCTGTTAGAGTCTCCAAAAACCCTCAACCGGGAAACGCTCACTGCATTTATTCAAAAGGGCTTACTGGAGCTTGGAACGGATTCCATTAGAACTGTCAGAGCGCAAGGCAAAAAGCTTGGAACTGACTCCCTTTCTTGGACTCAAGAGCTTGAGCTATACCCGATTCTGCCAGATGATTTACTCTGGCTTGACGATCCTGATGCTGAACCAGAGGAACCAGAAGCGCCGATTGAGCTAAAAGAAGATAGCCATCTTTGGTTAGAAGATTTTGAAGTAGAGTTACCCCCTGAGCCAGCCGAAGAAGAGGCAGAGGAAGAATCCGAAGCGGGGGAGGAGCCTGAGGAGCCGCCCAGCGGTTTCTTCTCATCGCTGAAGACTTACTGGCTGGCTTACTCGTTGCCCATTATGCTGGTTGTGGTTGGAGCATTTCTCATCGGAGGCGTTGCCGCCTTTCTCTCTACCTCAAAAGCAGCGCAAAATCGGGTAGAAGAGGTGATGCCAACTCCTGACGAGCAACCGCCCGACGAAAAGCAACAACGGGCAGAAGCGTATCTCAAAGCGATGAACACGGCGCAAGAAAAGTTTTATCAACAGAATAATCGCTTTGCCAATAGCTTAGAAGAATTGGAGCGATCGGCAAATTTAATGGCTCAAAGCTACGACTATGCTTACCGACTAAAAGTGAGTGATGCTGCTTGCGAAGTTGCGCCCTGCACTAATCGCTCCCTCATCACGGCCTCACCACGAGAAGCTGGACTCAAGAGCTATATCGGCGGAGTATTTGCGACTGAGACAGGCACTACAGTTCCAGTCATTTGTCAAACTCAGAAGCCGTCGATGGATGCTCCGCTCGTTCCTGAATTCTCTCCTAAAGGGGAAGTTAGCTGCGCTCCCCGTTCGGCAAAGGTGCAGTAATAATGAGGGAAACTCCTATTTGTTGCTGTAACTTATGTCTCATCCCAATACTGTCCTTACCGGATGCTTACGAGGCGTTCATCATATTGCGTTAAATGTGCGGGACATGCAGGCGTCGCGTCACTTCTACGGCACGGTTTTAGGACTGCATCAACTGCAAGGCGAAGAAGTGCCCGCAACGTTAAAAGCAGAGGTTGCCTCTGGAAAGGTGACAAACTTCAGAACTCCCGATGGCATCATTCTGGATTTGTTTTGGGAACCCGACTTGCGGCCCCCCAATCCTGACCCAAAAGCAGCATTCACACGAGCGAATCATTTGGCGTTTGATATTGCACCGGAGTTGTTCGATCGCGCGATCGCAGTGTTGCACGAACATCGCGTTTTGATTGATCACGGTCCCGTCAGTCGCCCCACAGGACGCGGAATCTATTTCTACGACCCTGATGGTTTCATGCTTGAAATTCGCTGTAATCAAGCCTAGAGAGGGCAATACTCCTCAAGTTTGTGAACAATCCACAACAATTTCTGTGAAGAGTAAATCTTTAATTCAAGAAGATGCATCACAGAGAACGCTCAGACGTATAAGAACTTAAGCCAATAGCATGATTCTCTCTGAGAAAGGTGAAGCAAGCGCATCACTCTAAAGTAGTATCTTGCTATAGAAGTAATCCGCTCTTGCTTGGCGAAGATTCTTCATCGGTTTACAAACGTTTGGGTGAGGTCTAAAAATGTTGGCAAAATTGTTTCAAGCCGCAATCATAACTCTGCTACTCAGTGTTTGGGCGGGTGCAAGAACTCCGACAAACTCCACAATTTCTGGCACCGCTTTTCAGGCGATCGCATCTCCTTTTGAATTAAGTCTTCGCTAGGAAGCCGTTGTGCTGCAACCAAAATGTCATTAATTCTACACATTACCCAAAGCGACCAGTGGCAATACGCTGAACAGACTGGTATCTACCGGGGCGACACGTTAGATTCCGAAGGATTTATTCATTGCTCTAAACCAGAGCAGGTCGTATGGGTTGCTAATTCTTTTTACCAAGGGCAATCTTCTCTCGTGCTGTTGTGTATTGAGTCCGAGAAAGTTCAGGCTGAGATCAAATACGAAGGAGTGAATGGAGGCGAAAAATTTCCGCATGTGTACGGAGCGCTAAACGTAGACGCGATCGCCTTTGTCCTGCCTTTTGAACCTAATGCTGATGGATACTTCACCTTGCCTGATCAATTAGCCACCGCTTGAAGCCGCTCAGAAATCCATAACAAAATCAATATTGTCTCTCGAATTGTGTAGCATTTGTTAAGATTTTAAAACCGATAACCCGCTACCTGCCCTGGAGAGCTTTCATGCTGCGATTGGAACATATCAGTAAGATTTACCCGACTGGCGAAGTACTCAAGGATGTGAATTGGGAAGTTAAACCTGGCGATCGCATCGGTTTAGTTGGCGTGAACGGGGCAGGAAAATCAACTCAACTGAAAATTGTCGCGGGCGAAGTCGAGCCAACCTCTGGAGAAATCATTCGTCCGTCTAGTCTGCGAATTGCTTACCTGACTCAAGAATTCGAAGTTGATCCAACGCGGACAGTGCGGGAAGAATTCTGGCGAGCCTTTCAAGAAGCAAATAGTGTGCACGAAGCGCTCTCGCAGGTGCATGTGGCAATGGAGACGGCAACGCCTGATGAGCTAGACAAACTGCTGACTAAGATGGACAAGCTCCAACGGCGGTTTGAAGGAATGGATGGCTACGGGTTGGATGCCAAGATTGAAAAGATTTTGCCGGAATTGGGGTTTGATGGCGACGACGGCGATCGCTTAGTCAGCGCCTTTAGTGGCGGTTGGCAGATGCGGATGAGTTTGGGCAAAATTCTGCTGCAAACCCCAGATTTACTGCTGTTAGACGAGCCGACTAACCATCTGGATTTGGAAACCATTGAATGGCTTGAAATTTATCTCCGAGGGTTGACTACCCCGATGGTAATTGTCTCTCACGATAGAGAATTTTTAGATCGGCTCTGTAACCAAATTGTCGAAACAGAGCGAGGAGTATCTACTACTTATCTCGGCAACTATTCTGCTTATTTGCAGCAGAAACAAGAGATGCGAGACGCTCAGTTAAGCGCTTTTGAGCGGCAGCAGAAAGAACTTGAGAAGCAACAAGCCTTTGTTGATCGCTTTCGTGCGAGTGCCACTCGCAGTACCCAAGCTAAAAGCCGCGAGAAACAGTTAGACAAGATTGAACGGATTGAAGCGCCTGAGGCAAGCGGGCGATCGCTGCACTTCCGGTTTCCACCCGCTCCCCGAAGCGGTCGCGATGTCGTGATCATTAAAGATCTGACGCACACTTACGATGACAAAATTTTATTTCTCGGAGCAGAATTACTGATTGAACGCGGCGATCGCATTGCAATTCTTGGCCCCAATGGAGCCGGAAAATCGACCTTACTTCGATTACTAATTGGATCTGAAGCCCCGACCGAGGGAACAGTAACGTTAGGGGATCATAACGTTATTGCAAGTTATTTCGAGCAGAATCAAGCAGAAGCGTTGGATCTCAAAAAAACGGTGTTGGACACGATTCATGACGAAGTACCTGACTGGAAAAATGAGGAAGTCCGGACATTGTTGGGTCGATTTTTGTTCAGTAGTGATACCGTTTTCAAGAATGTGGAAGCCTTGAGCGGGGGCGAGAAAGCGCGACTTGCACTCGCAAAAATGTTGCTGCGTCCAGCCAACTTGCTGATTCTCGATGAGCCGACCAATCACCTAGACATTCCGGCTAAAGAGATGTTAGAGGACGCCATCCGCAACTATGATGGCAGCGTCATTATCGTGTCTCACGATCGTTACTTCATTTCGCAAACCGTTAACAAAATTGTTGAAATTCGAGACGGCGAATTGCGGCTATATCGAGGCGACTATCACTACTACCTTGACAAGATTGCCGAAGAGAAAGACAAGGCAAAGCTTTTGGAAATTGAAGCTGAAAAATCAGAGAAAATAGCAGAAAAACGCGCGAAGCAAAAAGAAAAAGAAAAGGCGAGAAAGGGGCAAAAGTAATTCTCAGTTTGCTAAAAAATGGAAAGCAGAGAAAAGAGGACTGGGGATCACTCATTCAACCGTTGCAATGAGAGTTTCTACTCATTTACGAATGGAGAATTTCGATTGACTATTAGAGCGTAAGTTCTCAAAACCTGGCTTAAATCTCGTCTTAGCTCCACTACAAAAAAATGTTTTTTCTCGGTGGTAGATAAGGTAGGACTCTCAATTGCAGTGGTATGATTTGCGGAGAAATATTAAGTGAAAGGGCATGAACATATGGGGCAAATGCCTGTTTCTCCCGTAGTCCTGATTATTCTAGATGGATGGGGTTATCGCGAAGACCCAGACGGCAACGCGATCGCAGCTGCGAAAACTCCCGTCATCAACAGCCTATGGGCTGCCTATCCTCACACTCTGATTCGGACATCGGGGAAAGATGTCGGTCTGCCCGAGGGTCAAATGGGCAACTCGGAAGTGGGGCACTTGAATATCGGCGCGGGTAGGGTCGTCCCTCAGGAGCTAGTTCGGATTTCAGATGCGGTTGAAGACGGCAGTTTGCTCAAAAATCCAACATTGGTCGAGATCTGCCAAACGGTTCGCATTAAGGGAAGCAAGCTTCATTTGGTGGGGCTATGTTCCAACGGGGGCGTTCATTCTCATCTGAGCCATCTGTTTGGATTGCTCAACTTGGCAAAAGCGCAAGGCATTCAGGATGTTTGCATCCACGTTTCAACGGATGGACGCGATACTCCTCCCACCTCCGCGTTAGAAGACATCCGAAAAATACAAACACAGATCGATCGGATTGGCATCGGTCGCATTGTGACTGTGGGTGGGCGCTACTACAGCATGGATCGCGATCGCAGGTGGGATCGCGTTCAGAAAGCCTACGACGTGATGACCCAGCCCAGCGAAGGCACAGGACAATCGGCGTTAGACGTACTGAAAACCTCCTATGAGCAAGGCATTACCGACGAATTTGTAGTTCCCACTCGAATTGCTCCGGGAGCCGTTGAAGCGAATGATGGCGTGATTTTCTTTAATTTCCGCCCCGATCGCGCGAGACAGCTAACGCAAGCATTCGTTGATCCTCACTTTTCAGGATTTGAGCGCTCTAGAATCGAGCCGCTTTCGTTTGCCACGTTTACGCAATACGATCCGTCGATGCCGGTCGCGGTCGCATTTCAACCTCAAAACTTAGATAACATTTTGGGCGAAGTCATTTCTCGTCAGGGTTTGAGGCAATTCCGCACTTCCGAAACGGAGAAATACGCTCATGTGACGTACTTCTTCAACGGCGGGCTAGAAGATCCGTTTCCCGGGGAAGATCGAGAGTTAGTCCCTAGTCCAATGGTGATGACCTATGATCACCAGCCTGAAATGTCCGCGGGACCGCTGACCGATGTGGCGATCGCGGCGATTGAAAAGCGGATTTATTCGCTCGTTGTGATCAACTACGCCAATCCTGACATGGTTGGACACACAGGACAGATGGACGCGACGATCAGCGCCCTTGAGACCGTCGATCGCTGTTTAGGCAAGCTCTTAGAAGGAGTCATTGGAGCGGGAGGAACTGCCATTATTCTTGCGGATCACGGCAATGCTGAAGTGATGTGGGATGAAGAGGGCAATCCTTGGACAGCACACACCACGAATCCAGTGCCGTTTATCTTAGTCGAAGGGGAAGGAATCAAGATTCCAGGACATGGAACTGAGGTCACCCTGAGAGACGATGGACGATTGGCAGATGTCGCGCCAACGATTTTGGACATTCTGAATCTAGAGCAGCCCATAGAAATGACTGGGCGATCGATGATTCAGAAAGCCGAGTTTGATGTCAGGGCAAACCGGACGCCTGTGAAAATTGCGCGATAATTAGAAAGAGAATTTGAGTTGTTCGCGCCCTTTTGGGCTTTGCATTCATTGCAAACCGGTCTTTCACCGTCGATCTTTTGCCTAGAACTCGATTTTCAGCTTTCACTTTAGGGATTTGTACGATGACGCTTATTACTGCTTTAAGGGCGATTTGGATGTTCTCTGCTGTGGGAATTATCATTCTTGTCCTGCTGCATAGCCCAAAGGGGGATGGTTTGGGCGGTTTGGGTGGACAAGCCCAACTGTTTACCAGTGCTAAAAGTGCTGAAACGACGTTGAACCGGACAACGTGGATTTTGACCGTTCTGTTTATGGGACTGACTGTGATTTTGAGTGCGGGTTGGCTCGGCCGGTAAGCCTGAACAGACGACGTTGTGGAGAATTGCCCATGAATTGGATTGGGCGACGGATTAATCGATTGATTAGAACGCATCTAAGCGCTATCTTTTGTGGCATTGGATGCGTTTTTTTGCTGTCTATGATTCCTGCGATTAGCGCAGAGCGCAACTCTGTAGGAAACGCTCTACAAGCTTCTACAGGAATCACCGCCCTACCAGCGGCTCAACGCCACCCCCTACCGCCAACTCTAGCTCAGTGGCGCAGTCTGTCTGAGCGCGGAAATTATTTTGAGCGGGTAGAGCGGACGCCGCCTGAGTATCTCGTATGGTCGGAGTTTCCGATCAAGGTTTATATCGATGCTAGGCAAGGTGGAGGAAGATCTCAAGTCTGGGTGGAAGCGGTGAAGAACGCGATCGCGCAGTGGAGCGTTTATTTGCCTTTAACAACCGTGGCGCAGGCGCAAGACGCCGATATTACAATTGTGCGTTCGGCTCCCCCGATTCGATTTCCACCTGTTGCGCGAGTGCGATCGGCAGAAACGCGATTTGAACTTTACACGAAGGGATCACCCGGAATTTCATATCATCGGTGTTCGATTTTTATTCAACCGAGCCAGGCAGACGTATATTTATTAGCGGCGGCACGCCACGAGTTGGGTCATGCTTTAGGAATTTGGGGGCATAGCCGGCTTGAAACGGATGCGATGTATTTCTCGCAGGTGCGCGATCCCTTGCCTATCTCCGAGCGGGATGTAAACACGTTGAAGCGGGTGTATGAGCAACCAACCCGATTAGGATGGAAGGTTTCTAAGAGAGAATAAAGATTAACTTGAAAGGAAAATCATAGCCGCATGACTAAGCAAGATCTAGTTGACCGAATTCAAGCCTTTAACGCGGGGCGCAGGCCTAAAACGTTGAAGCTGAAATATAAGGCGATGACAAAAAACGCCTTTGGATTTCTGCGCGGAACGTGTCATTTGTTCTACCAAGATTTGCCTGTTGATATATTTGCAAAAGCGCCTCCTGTGTGGATTTGCGGTGATCTGCATTTTCAGAATTTTGGTAGCTTCAGAGGTGACGATCGCTTAGTTTACTTTGATGTGAATGATTTTGATGAGGCGGTACTTGCGCCTTGTACGTGGGATATTGCTAGATTCCTAACGAGCGTTCTAGTCGGAGCGCATACGCTGGGGGTGAACGACGAAGACGCGCAAGATTTGTGTGAATACTTTTTGAACACGTACACGGCAGCATTGGAAACGGGAAAATCCAGCGCTGTGCATTGTGCAACGGCAACAGGGCTGGTTCAAGATTTGCTGGAGCATCTAACAACGCGAAATCGTCAGCAGTTTTTAGATGAACGAACTGATCTCAAAAAGAAAACACGATCGCTGAAATTAATCCCAGAGAAAACGTTTGCCGTGAGCGATGCTGAGCGAGAAGCCGTCACAACCTTGATCAACACGTGGGCATCGCATCAACCCAATCCTAAATTTTTTAACGTGTTAGACGTTGCCCATCGCATTGCTGGAACGGGCAGTTTAGGGTTAGAACGCTACGTTATTTTGGTCGAAGGCGACGGCTCCCCTCACGAAAATTATCTGCTGGATCTTAAAGCAGCGCGATCGTCATCGCTTCTGCCTTATGCCCCACTGCCGCAGCCATCTTGGAACAGCCAAGCCGAACGGATCACAGCGATTCAGTTCCGATTTCAAGAATCGGCTCCCGCATTGCTCAATCCGCTCAGGCTTGATGGTAAATCGTTTGTGCTGCGAGAACTTCAGCCCACTGCCGATCGGGTTGACTTGAACCAATGGAATGGCAAGCTAAAACGGCTCGTGAAAGTGGTGCAAACCATGGCAGGAGTAGTGGCTTGGGGACAGTTGCGAAGCAGCGGACGACAGGGATCTGCGATCGCAGATGATTTAATTGCTTTCGCTCAAGACGCTGCTTCGTGGCATCCACTCGTGTTGGATTACGCACGATCGTATGCCTCCCAGGTGGAAGCAGATTATCAAATTTTTGAAGCGGCCTGGAAGGATCTCAGTTAATGATCTCCGCCCACCGTTGCCGATTGAATCCATGGCTGACAGGCGTTGATCCCTAATTCTGGATTCTGCTTATACGCTTCATCTGTGACCCAAACGCTGACCGTGCGATCGTCGCCAACAAAGTAAAGATAGCGAGCCGTAGGATCATACTTCAGACCGACTTTGAGGTTGGAGTAGTCATCTTCGCAGATCTCGAAGCCAAATCGCACCACGATTTGAGCGATTAAACATTCTGGCGTGTCGTGAGATTCACCTGAAACATCGCGTTCCTGCCAAAACTTATCTAGAAATCGTTCTAGGGTGGGTAATACTTTTCCAGGGGAGCCATCGCGACTGGCATAAACGAGCGCTGGGTTTCCCTCAACAATAAAGTGACAGGGAGTATCCATAAAACAAATAAAGCTGGAGGCATGAAGGATGACTCGATCATTTCATACTTCTTGCGAATCTACCGAATCTTTTCAAGGTTTTTCGGTGCTATTTCTGCAACTACAGATGCTGAATCCGCGATCGCAAAAGCGATTCCCATAAACTCAATTCCTGTATCCCTGACCTCAATTCCTGTTTCTCTAAACTCAATTGCTGTTTAGGCGATCGCAAAAGCGACTTCCATAAACTCAATTGCTACTTGTGAGATCCTAATCGCTGTCTCCACAAACTCAATTGCTACTTCTGCAAACTCAATTGCTACTTCTGCAAACTCAATTGCTGCCTTCACAAACTCAATTGCTACTTGTGAAGCTCAGTTGTTACTTTTGCGATCCCAATTGCTACTTCTGCAATTCCAATAACTGTCTCTACGGCTAAATGCAAAGATGTTGCCCTTCATCCTCAATCTTCTGTTTACAGCAGAGGAGAAAGCTAGAGGCATTGTATCTAGAGCACGACAGACGGCTTGGGGCTGAGATGGGATACTAGGAATACCTGTTGTAGTAAATGTCTAGCATATGCTGCCTGCTCAAGAAGCTGAAGCGTTAATTCTCGAAGCCGTTCAAGCATTAGACGTTCAGCAAGATGTGGAACTCGTTGAGTTAGAAGCGTGCCACGATCGCATTCTCGCATCTCCAGTCACGAGTCGCCTCGATTTTCCCCACTGGGACAACTCCGCGATGGACGGCTACGCAGTTCGATTTGAGGATGTGAAAAGCTGTAGTGCTGATCAACCTGCCGTTCTAGAAGTTATTGAAGAGATTCCGGCAGGCTATCAACCTCAAAAAAGTGTTCAACCTGGTCAAGCTGCCCGAATTCTAACGGGGTCAGTGATGCCGACCGGAGCAGATACGATCGTCATTCAAGAACATACCCAACGGCAAGCGGAAACGGTGTTAGTTTTAGAGCCGCCGTCTGAACCGCAAGCGTTTGTTCGGCATCAAGGAGCGTTTCATAAGTCAGGTGAACCCCTTTTATCGGCTGGAATTGTTCTCAAAGCCCCAGAAATTGCAGTTTTAGCTGCCGCGCAATGTGTTCAAGTGCCTGTATTTCGGCGTGTGCGAGTGGCAATTCTATCGACTGGAGATGAATTAGTTTCCCCAGAGCAACCATTGCAGCCAGGACAAATTGTAGATTCTAATCAATACGCTTTAGCGGCCCTTGTCGCTGAACTCGGAGCCGAACCGCTCACAATGGGCATTGTGCAAGACGATCCAGACCGTTTGAACGGCGCAATCGCGTCTGCCATCCAATCCGCCGACATCATTCTTTCTTCAGGCGGCGTTTCGGTCGGCGATTACGATTATGTCGATCGCATTTTGGCAGAACTAGGAGCCGAAATTCACATTCGCTCTGTCGCCATCAAACCCGGAAAGCCGCTCACCTTTGCGACATTTCCCAACACTCTATATTTTGGTCTTCCAGGCAATCCGGTTTCTGCGCTAGTGACATTCTGGCGATTTGTGCAGCCTGCCATCCTTAAACGGTCAGGATTAGCGCGAGACTGGAAACCGAGATTTATTAAAGCGATAACGACGCAAGATCTGCGATCGGATGGAAAACGCGAATCGTATTTGTGGGGCAACGTTGAAATCTTCGACGGCGCTTACCGATTCACTCCAGCAGGCGGCAGCAGCAGTTCCGGTAATTTGATTAATTTGGCAGGCACAAATGCTTTAGGAGTCGTTGCGATTGCTTCCAGCAACAGCGAAGCTTCCGCGCAAACTCACGTTCAGGCAGGAGACACAATCCAAATGCTGCTCACTTACGGGAAGTAAGCCGAAATTTAGTTAGCAGAAAGCAAAAATGGATGCAGCCGAGTCAAAGATCTCGGGCTTGCATCCATTTTTGCTTTTATGACTAATTATTGTTCTGTCAGCTACTTCTGCGGTCTGCGTCTTTGCAGAAATTCGGGAATATCCAGTCCACCGGGTTTCTGTTGTTGCTGCTTTTGCTCAGGATCAGCTGTAGGTGTTGCTGCAGGGTTAACCGAAAGCCGCTTTGGAACTGGAGCCTCCGTTTTGCCCATAACCGTCGGCTGGACGTCTGGGGAAAATCCAGTTGCAATCACCGTAATCCGAATTTCTCCTTGAAGCCGATCGTCAATCACCGCACCAAAAATGATATTGGCGTTGGGATCAACCGCTTCATAAATAATTTCGGCGGCAGCATTAACCTCGTGCAGCGTCAAATCCTGCCCCCCCGTAATGTTGAACACCACACCCCGCGCTCCATTGATTGAAGCTTCTAGTAAAGGAGAAGAAATTGCTGCGATCGCCGCTTCTCGCGCTCTCGACTTGCCAGAACCGATACCAATTCCCATCAATGCCGATCCCGCGTCCGCCATGATCGCCCGCACATCGGCAAAGTCAACGTTGACTAATCCCGGAATCGTGATGATATCAGAAATGCCCTGAATGCCCTGGCGCAACACATCATCTGCCGTGCGAAACGCTTCTTGTACCGGAGTCTGCTCCGAAATCACCGACAATAATTTGTCATTCGGAATAATAATCAGCGTATCGACGCGACTTTGCAGCGCGGCAATTCCTTCTTCCGCTTGACCCGTGCGACGACGTCCTTCAAACGTAAACGGACGAGTCACCACCCCGACGGTTAATGCGCCTAATTCTTTTGCCACTTCTGCCACGATCGGAGCCGCGCCGGTGCCTGTACCGCCTCCCATGCCAGCCGTAATAAATACTAAATCTGAATGTTCCAGCGCTGAAGCAATTTCATCGCGAGATTCTTCGGCGGCTTTTTGCCCGATCGCGGGATTGCTACCAGCCCCCAGTCCTCGCGTCAATTTCTGCCCCACCTGCAACCGTTTGGGTGCAGAAGATTGAGCAAGCGCTTGAGCATCGGTGTTGATTGACCAAAACTCAACGCCCGACACATCACTTGCAATCATGCGATTGACCGCGTTTCCACCGCCGCCACCCACACCGATAACCTTGATTTTCGCCATGCTCCCAGGCACAATATCACCGCTCCTTACATCTTCGCCAGGTACAGCTTTGAGTCCAGCAGATTGCCCCATATACAAACCAGAATTAAAGGGGTTAGAAGGTTCTGCTGACGTTGAGAAATTATTCGATGACCCCTCCGCATGAGAGCTTTCGTAGCCTTGCTCTTGCCTCTCATGAAGTGTCATTGGAACGGTATTTGACTCATTATTAAGCGTCATTGGAATCTCAAGCGATGGGAGGACAGACAGTAATTTGGGTTCGGACAGCTTTAGGCGTAGTCGAAGAAATTAGCTAATTGGGAAATTGTCCCACACCTTATGCGTTATGGAGTACCTAATTTTACAGGAGTTTTGGACGCATTCATCTGAACCTTGGGGGATTCGGGGTCGCTCAAATCAATATACGAAATTTGATTGGGGTTAATGCGGCTGTTCAGACGGCGCATTTGATCGAGCCGTCGGAGTTGATTGGGAAAATTAGCGCTGTAAGCGCCGAAATGAACGATCCCAAATTCTGTTTTCAACATTAAGTTTGAGGGATCATCCCACCTCACTTCAAGAACCTTAACTTGGCTTTGAAGAAGGGTTTGGTAAAACGCTGACCAATAGGGGCGATAAGATTCTGGCTTACCTGTAACTTTTAATGTTGGCAGTTTAAAGTTTTGATTGAACGCCGTATAGCTTTTGAGGGGAATCAATAGACCGCTCTCATCTAAAAGCGTAGATTGAGCAGCAGTAGACTGAGCGCCGCTCGACGTCGAGACGGCAACCGGAACCCGCTCCTGAATTCTGACCGTCAAACTCGGTGGAAAGAGTTGGCGATCGACAGTGGCTTGAGCGATCGGGGCTTCTGACTTGAGCGCTTCTGCGATCGCTTGCGGCTGAATCTTGAAGAGCGACTGTGGATACGTGAGCGGCAAGCGCGATCGAAGGGCTTGCGGTGAGATCAGCCGGTTGCCTTCGATCTCAACCTGCTCAGGCTCACGAATCACCCAAGCCGGTAAAGTTGCTGCCCAAACGGAGCCAGCCGCAAGTCCTAAAACGGCGATCCTCCGCCAGCCGCTCTGAAAAAATCGAACTCGCCGTTGGCGACGCAGGGTGCGTCGCCGGTGGTTTAAGTCAGTGGGCGATACGGGGGCGATGCTAGTCATCCTGTTCTCACATGGGGGCAAAGGGGGAAAGTGGGTCAGACTTAGCCATTCTGCCAAGCCTCACAAATCTCAACTTAATTTAACGAATGGTCGTGAACTTTAAAGAATGGGAGCGCTCAGGCGTTGTCAGCCCTACTCTAATCGATCTGCTTTGCAATCAAACAACTTTTTTGAGAGACCATTTGAGAGGCTAGTAGTCTATCAAGCTTAGATTGGGTAGCGGTGTAGACCTGTTGATTAGCTTTGACGCAATGTTGTAGAGACACAATTAATCGCGTCTTTCACAAGGGCGATGCGATCGTTCAACCACCGTTCAACCATAGGCTTACACCACTAACCTCTCATTCCCCTAAAACTCTTTAGGAATTTGAAGCTTCCTGTAAAAGAGTTGCGACTCGCTCGCCAAACTCGGGATCAACGTTTGCCAAGCTCAAAAGCTGGAGATATTCTTGCCGAGTTAATCCTGCTTGTTCAATGATGGCGATCGCGCCTATCTCAATGTCGCGCTGAAGGCGGAGAGATTCAGAGTCAGTCTCTGCTGCTTGCAGTTCTCCTTCTCGACGCTCGATTAGGCTTACAACCTGAAGACAGGCGGAAACGAACTGACTGAGTTTCTCTGAAGAAATGGTACTCGCATCGATCCCCACACTAGGAGCACTAGGAGCCGTTTGGGAGGTCACGATAGAACTATTTTCGGTAGCAGATGCAGCCAACGTTGCGCTAGGGTTAGCTAATGTGAAACATAGGGCGATCGCGATGGCGAGTAGAGTTTGCAGCGTTTCCTTCAAGGTTATGTGCAAGGCTAATTGCATCTAGACGTCCTTCTATTGAAACTCTAGCCTTGAGAATACAGCGAGATGTCGGATTTAAGAGACGAACTAAAAGAAACGGTAGATGAAGCCGAGTGGGATTGGCTAATGCCACATGAAGAACGAGGCGCGGTCATTGTTGTAGCAGAAGGATTGGACTTAGTTGAGGTTGGAGTCGCGATCGCGAACGATAATGTGACCTCAGTTCAACATTGGATTGGTGAATGCTTGCTCTATAAGCCATCAGACGAGCAGAAAGCCGTTTGGAACCAGAACCAGGAAAAACGCTTTAACGCGCTCATTGTTCAGCCTTATGTTCTGGTGCAAGAGAAAACACAGTCCTAAAATTTTGTCGTTGTGAAGTTCTTAGGATGCGGCAGTGTCCTGATTCTCAGGCCAAAAAACTACAACAGCCGTCTCCAATTATTCATCCTTCCGTAATTATTCGTCCTTCCAATGCGCTAACGTCGAACCCGTGTGTCCTGTAGTGACCCAAAGAATCGCTCGTCCGCCATCCCGAAGCACTTTTATAAAGGGTTCGGGCTCCCTAGCAGGTTCGGACTCCGTAGCAGACGGGACAGAAACTGTCTTGAGGTGAATTCCTCGACTTCCCAACACGATTTCGCCAATGACACGGGCACGCTGCATGTGGTAGTCCGACGTAACCAGGTAAACGCTGCGAACGCCTCGTTGCTGAAGCTGATCGACCAGTGTAGTGAAATTCGTAACCGTATCAACCGCTTGATAATCGAGATTCAACCGCTCTAAATCTACTCCAGCTTCAGAAAATACCCATTCTGTATATTCTCTGGGTGTTCCTGATGAAATCCAGATCGGTAAATCAGGATGCTGTCGAGCAAATTTGGCGGTGAACTGTTCTCGATCTTTAGACCCGCCTAACATAAGAATGGCGTCTGGCTGCTCAAAGTGAATCTGAACCGCACGAACCCCAAACCAGATCACGAGGGGCAGCGCCACCCAAAGCCAGAGAGACGAACGGCGAGACCGTCCCCGTTTGGTGGAACGCTGTCTAGAGATAGACTTTGATTCTGGAGAAAACTCGCTTCGCGATCGCATGATGCCACCCAAAACTAACCACTCTCACACTTCACTCTTGATCGCGACGATCCCGGACACCCGAGCGATGTCAAGAGTCGCAAACCATTCAGATTAACTTCAGAAGACCCTCGATGCTCACCGGATTTAGCGCATGTTACTGACTAAGGCTGTCAGGAGGCGTAGTTCTCTCGGATTGAGCTTGGGCAATCGTAGCTTGAATTTTGGGAAGCGCGAAGAACTTTTGGGCATCGGCTAACAGGCGAGTGCCCCAAAGATTGTCTTTCAAAAACTTAAGATCGCTGTAGCGGCTGTCCATCTTAATTGCAGATTCACCCAGCGCTAATCCCTGAGCGCGATCGCCTTTTGAATAGAGTGCGATCGCCACTGCCAGTTTGGGTTCAACAGCTTTCGCATCTAGTAAAACCGCCTGCTTCCACAGTTTAATCGCTTCGCTGGGATCTCCCGCTTCATATCTCAACAACCCGATATTGTTGATGGCGGGCCAAAATTCTTTATCTTGAGAAAACGCTTTTTGGTAACTCTCGATCGCCTCTTTCGGCTTTTTCAGCATCATGTAGGCATTGCCCAAGTCAAATAGCGCTCCTGGCGTATTTGGTTTCAGCTTGAGACCCGTTTGAATGTAGCTGATTGATTGGTTGTAGTCCGTCTTCTGAAAATAGGCACTGCCAAGTGCAAATGGAATGGCAGCATTTCTCGGATCAAGGCTTTGAGCGCGCTTGAGGGAGGAAATTCCCTTATCCAATTGATTGGTTTGTAAGTACAAACTGCCCAAAACCGCCCAAGACTCGGGGGCTTTTGGCGCAAGCTGAGTGGCAAGTCGTGCCCGGGACACTGCCAGCGGAAACTGCTGAAATTGAGCAAGCTGCGTTGCCTCTTGAAGCAGTCCCAGTCCTTGTTGCTCTAATTTAGTCAGATCAACTTGAGGAGTATGAGGGATAAGCTGTGCGGATGCAGGTTGCATCACAGCGACCAATCCCAACGCTAAGCAGGCGGAAATCAGAGAAAATCGTCTTGCCACAATGAGACTTGAAAAACGACAGGGTGCTGTCAGTTAGCTTAATCGATCTTGCTGGCGATCGTGACAAAAACTTAAAGGACTAGCCCTGCCGTTTCCGATCACGGTACTCTATCTGTTTCAAACCCCTCTACATAGAAAACTCACAGCTTCTCCAACTCAACCTATGGATCGCTTTAAAGTCGAAGTTATCTCCCAAACGCCCAACCCCCAGCAAACGATTTATGCGGCGATGCACCAGGATTATGCAGAAGGTTTTGTCTGGGACGATCGCGATCGCTTTCCCGATGAGCGCAAAGCTGGAGAGATGATTATCAAACACTTGCTTGCAGGCAATAGAGGGCACTACGGGCCGCTAGAGCATCCTCAGATTGTGCTCAATTGTGGCTGGTTTCCCCACAGCACAATGCAGCAGATTCGGACGCATCGGGTAGGAATTTCATTCGATGTCCAATCTTTTCGTTATACGGGGCAGCGCGTTATTGATGTGGTCGAAGGCAAGCGCGAAGTCGAGGAAGTCTTCTATCTGCGCCCGCTAGGATTTTATAGCGATCGCCAAGGCAAAAAATACGAATACACGCTCGAACAGCGTCAGCAAGATGTTGAGTGGTGTCTCGAAGCGTGCAAGCGGTATCAAACCCGCATTCAGCAAGGGTTTTCAGAAGAACATGCGAGAGGCTTAATTCCGTTTGATGTGCGGCAGCATTGGGTGATGTCAGCCAACGTGCGATCGCTAATGCACCTGTTAGACCTGCGTTGGAAGGCAGACGCTCAACTAGAAGCCCAAAAACTGTGTGAATCCAGTTGGGATCACTTTAAAGCTTGGGTTCCAGAAATTGCAGAGTGGTACGAAACCAATCGGTTGAAGAAAGCCCGGCTCTCGCCTTAAGACTATTCCTGACCGTCATTTTGGTTCTGCCTTATTCTGAGATTCTCTCGAGCTTTCCGTAGAAAGCTTAGGGGATCTGCAAATTTGGTATGCTTCTGATTTGAAGTTGCAAAATTAACATTTTTAAGGTCAGGCACGCATGGGAGGAGATGAATGAATATCGTAGAACTATTTCAGAAAGGCGGCGTGACCATGATCCCGCTCCTGCTGCTTTCAATTTTGACGCTCACCGCCGTAATCGAGCGATCGTGGTTCTGGTTCAACATTTTAAACAAGGAAAAAGAAGTCGCAAATCGCATTCTGGATACCTCAAAGCGGGATTGGATCGCCGCCACCGAAATTGCGCGGCAATCATACGATCAGCCAATTGGACGGTTCCTTTATTCACCCATGCGACTGCAAGATCCCGATCCCGAACTCTTTCGGCTCGCGTTAGAATCGACCGCCGACGAAGAAATTGCATCCATGCGTCGCGGCGACAAAATTTTAGAAGCCGTAATTACGCTCGCACCCTTACTTGGACTGCTCGGAACCGTGATTGGTCTGATCATTTCGCTGCAATCCATTCGGATTGGAGATATTGGAACTGCCTCTACAACGGGTGTCACCTCCGGAATCGGGGAGGCGTTAATCAGCACAGCAGCGGGCTTAGTTGTCGCAATCGTTGCAGCCGCCTTCTACCGCATCTTCCAAAGCTTAGTTTTCAATCAAGCTAAAATGTTTCGACGGACAGGCAACGAATTAGAAGTGCGTTACCGGCAGCAATGGCAACTTCAACACGGGAAAGCGCTGCCTGAACGCCTCAACTAACCCTGCTTCAAGCCAAACGATCGCATCCTCCTATTCTTCGTCTCCTATGAAAATTAATTTTGACTCCCCCGGCGAGGAGGCTCAGATTCAGATTCTTCCGCTCATCGACGTGATTTTCTGTATTCTGACCTTCTTCATCCTGGCAGCCTTGCAATTAACTCGTCAGCAAGGCATCAACTTGGATTTACCGAGGGCCGCGACCAGCAACGTGCAAATGCGAGAAACGCTAGTCGTCACCATTGATTCCACAGGACAAACCTATGTAGACACGCAAGTTGTCAATCGTGCTCAGCTTTTTCAAGTGCTGAAGAACTATCAGGCTCAGCGACCAGACGGGTTACTGGTACTTAGAGCCTCTCAAACGGCATTTTACAACGACGTGATTCAGGTGCTGGACATCCTAAGATCAGTCGGCGGCGATCGCGTTGCCCTCGCGACTGAGCCGACAACTCAAGTGCCCGGACAATCACAAACTCCAGTCGCCCCAGGACTTCAATCTCCAACACCTGCTCCTGGTTTACCCGGATCGCCTCTCAGTCCAACCAATCCTGCAAATCCAAACGGACTGCAACAGCTACCCACTGCTCCGAGCCAAACCCAACCGCTTCCTGGTCAATCAGCACCTCTCGATCAAAATCCCGCAGGTCAACTGTCACCACAGCCGTCGTCTGATTCTGGCGTTCCTCCGGTGCCCAATCAATCGGGCCAGTAGAACAAAAAAAAGGCAAGCATTTCTGCCTGCCCGATTAGAAACTAGCGACTGAACTTAATGACGACTATTACGAATCGGAGTGCCGCATGGATAGGTTGCAATCGGTTCGCGTTCAACCTTTGCAATGAAAGAACTGGCTTCCGTAACGGAGTCAGCAGGGCGCAACTTTGCAGCTTCATAGTCCGCCTTCAGTTTGGCCATCATCTCAGGACGCCGATCATAGAGACGCTTGAGCGATCGCGGCTGACATTGATTAATCACATAAGCGGTGAGAATCGGCAGCGCGATCGTACTGTCGGTGTAGCAAACGATGGTATTTGGCAACTCATCGGGGTCAACCTTCCCCCAACTCACCGCTTCATTTGGCGTTGCACCCGATAAACCACCGGTATCGGGACGGGCATCCGTGACTTGCACAAAGTAGTCGTGTCCTCTTTCTTCTAAACCCAACACCTCGTGCAGTTGAGGTTGGGTTTGCAGCAAGAAGTTTTTAGGACTGCCGCCGCCAATGATTAACGCAGCACTCTTTCCATCTACACCTGGAATCCCGGACTCACGAGCCGCATAAGCGATCGCGGCGGTTTCGTTCACATCCACAAGCGGATCAATTTGCAACGCTGATCCTTCTAGCGCCATCGCAGCTAGGTTCATGCCAATCGAGCTATCTCCCGGAGACGAGGTGTAAATCGGAACGCCGCATTCATATGCCGTAGCCAAGAGTGAGGGATTTTTCACTCCGATCCGACGCTCCACTTCATGCACATACTTTCCGAGCAGATAGTGAAATTCTGCCGTTCCCATGCGCTTCTGAAACGGTTCTGCCTTAATAATTTCTCGAATGAAGGCATCTGTACCCAGCAGCACATCGTAGTCAAACACGATGTCATAAATCCGAATTCGGCCCTCTTGGCGCAGTTTGACATCATCGACAAAGGGGTTGCTGGCATACAAGTCCAAGCCCAACCCATAGTGCATGTCGTGATACAAATTAGCTCCGGTGCTAATCATCCAATCCACAAATCCGTGACGGATCAGGGGAGCCAGCACCGACGTTCCAAAACCCGCTGGGGTCATCGCACCCGACAAGCTGAGTGCCACCGTTACGCCATCTTGCATCACTTCGCGGCTTAGCAAGTGACAGGCTTCCCGCAGCCTTGCTGAGTTATACGCAGTGAAATAGCCATCAATTAGGTCTACAACACTAATTTCGGCAGGCATGGGGGAGGGCGTAATTTTGTGACTGAGAAGTTTGGACATTGTTGCACTCCAAAAAAGTTAAGACGCATAAAGTGAGGTTTAGAACAGTAGAAGTCAGTTTAATTAACTGACGCAGAGAAAACTTCCGCACCACCTTGAGGATGGGCAAAAAAGCGGTTCAGCACGACAAGGGAAGTCATGTTTAGAACTTGGCGAAGTCAACCAAATTTTGCACAAGGGACTGCCAAACAGCCAGTGCGACATTTAGTAGCAACACACCTACCTGCAAAAGCTTGGAAGCTTCTCAACGAATTGAGTCGACGCTCTGATGATTAGGCATCTAAACCTCGTGGCCCATCATCAGATAACCGACTCCATGAATTGTTTATTTTTTGAAATTCTTCCTACAGAGAAGATGACCGATCCAGTTCGCAAATCCAACCATTAAAAAGCGTTTCAAGAGCTAGTTGCAAACCTAGAGTTACAGATCGGTCAGTTCATACTGGGCGCTTCGCAACGATCTGCCCAAGAGAGCGCAGGGTCACATTGTCGCTTGCGCTTTAACTTCATTTCCAGATACCACAGCGGACGCCAAGGGTATCCAGCAAACGAGAACGGTTTCAATGTTTTTGTAACCTGTTACTAAGCACGGACTAGTCCATAGTAACATCAATGCTCAAAGGCAATCTAGTTAAATAGGTATAGACTTTTCAGATTAGTTAAAGGCTCAGTCAGGCTGGTAGGCTAGAAGTATCTAGAACCAAAGTGTTGCAAATCTGCCTCTAGCTTCCTACGCTTATGACTATCTCTTCAGAATCGTCAGATCAATCGTCTTTAAACGCTGCTCAGCATCGCCTCAAAATGCAGCGTCGTAAAGAAGTTCAAGACAAACGATTGGCAGAGCGCGATCGCGAGAAAGGATTGATCATTGTCCATACCGGAAATGGCAAGGGCAAAACTACGGCAGCGTTGGGAATGGTGTTGCGATCGCTCGGTCATGGCTATAAAGTGGCGATCGTGCAGTTCATTAAAGGGGCGTGGGAACCCGCCGAGAAAGCTGCGTTTGAGAAATGGGGCGATCAGCTTGAGTTTCACGCTCTTGGAGAAGGCTTTACTTGGGAAACTCAAGATCGCGATCGCGACATTCAAAAAGCAACAGAAGCGTGGGAGCAAGCGCTATCTTACATTCACCATCCTGACTTTAGATTAGTTCTGCTTGATGAAGTGAATATTGCGCTTAAGCTGGGCTACCTGAATGTTGAAACAGTGCTGGCAGGGTTAGACCAAAAGCCAGAAGAATCCCACGTCATCCTTACAGGGCGAGGAGCGCCACCGGATTTAATCGAAAAGGCTGACCTAGTAACAGAGATGACCCTAGTTAAGCACCCTTTCCGCGAACAGGGGGTAAAGGCCCAACCCGGAATCGAGTTTTAACTGAGTTTTAACTAAATCTTGTATCAACAAGTCCATTCAAATCAGATGCCCATGATCCACCCTTTAGGATCGTGGGCATTTTTTCTGTTTTCTCTATTTACCAGAAATAAAAGCCTCTGAACTGAAGTATTGCTTCCGTAAATCATCAAAAGTTTGAAGAGACTGCAAAGCACTGAACATTTTTTCAGTATTAACTCTGAGGCCTGTTTCCATTATTTGTATAAATCTGTACTTGTACAAACGCCTTATTCGTATCTTTGCTAAGCAGGTCAGCGTTGCTAACCTTCATCAAAAAAATACAAGACGGTTGGTTGACCTTAAGAATCGGGGAATTCTAGAGCCTGAAGCCAGAAAAGTTTGCTGTCCTTTCACGTCCTTTGCTCATAGAGAATAACTGCCATGCCTACCGATGAACAATTTGCTGCGGCAAAATCGCTCGATAGTCCCTTCAGCTTACAGATCGAAGAGGGAACGCTCAGCAGCAGCAATACTAGCCAACTATACAAAGTTTCTGCTAGCAGCAGCAGCAGCCTAAATGCAAGACTTGCTTTGACCGACTTAACAGGCAACGCCCTGCTCAAAGTTTACGGTAGCGATCGCACCGTTGAATCAAATCAGCCATCTCGCTTGTCTGAGTCCATCCTGCTCGACAGCATTCCTTCAGGAACCTATTACATTGAAGTTGCGTTAGATCCTGCAGCAGTCACATCTGCTAATTACAAGCTCAACGTTGAGTTCAATACAACAGGAGATTTCAACAACATCGTTTGGCACAATGCTGCCGCTCAGCAAGCTGCAATTTGGCAAATGTCAGGTAGCACCCTGACAGGTTTTAGCACCATCAATGGGGTTGGGCCAGAGTGGCAAACTCAAGGATTCGACGACTTTGATGGCGATGGAGAGGATGACATCGTTTGGCGCAATCTAAACTCAGGGCAACTCGCATTCTGGTTTGTCAAAGACAAGCAAGTCGTTAGTGCTGTTCTCGGTAACACAGTTCCCCTCGATTGGAAGGTTGTTGATACGGTGAACCTTGATGGCAACAAATTTGCTGACTTAGTTTGGCAACGGTATGAGGGCGGAGTTTCTACCGGAACAGTTGCTTTGTGGCAGATGCAAGGCGCTACGATAGCCAATTCTGGACTGCTTGAATCTGCAAAAGGATGGTCAATTGAGAAGATCGGCGACTTTGACGGGGACAACCAAGACGATTTGTATTGGCGCTCTACAGATGGAGGCACTGCGGTCTTCTTGCTGAGTGGCATAACCAAGCTAGAGGGAGCACTTGGACCTAGCATTCCGTTGGAGTGGAAGCTTCAGTTCGTTTCCGATCTAAATGCTGATGGCAATGACGATCTCATCTGGCGAAACGAACAGACTGGAACGTTTGGGCTTTGGCTGATGGACGGACTGCAATTTAGCGACACTAGAGCAATCGAGTCGGGGTTAGGTTGGCGAATAGAACAAGTGGCTGATTTCAATAAAGATGGCAAGGCAGACCTGTTCTGTCGCAGCGTCAACAACGATGTTGCAGTCGCTCTAATGGATGGTCTCACAACTAGCCAATTTGTCAGTTTGCCGTCTGTTGGGCAAGAGTGGAAAGTAGAACAAGTGGCCGATTTCAATGGAGATGGCAAAGCCGATCTCCTATGGCGCTCTGAATCTTTGCAATCGGCCGCAATTTGGCTGATTGATGGAACTGCAACCACAGTAAGTCTCCTCAAGGATAGCAATGGAGCAGATCTCAGCAAAGCGTACAACGGCATCGACGCGGGGTGGAAAATTCAGGGGACGCTTGAGCGTAAATTGACCTCTCAACCGTTCAGCATTAGTGGTGCTACGCTCGAAACCGCGTTTAACATCGGGATGCTAGACGACGCTGGTAAGTATCAGGACAAAATCGGTCTGGGTGAGAATGACTTCTATAAGTTCTCGGTTGGCATTGAGACTGATCTAACCGCTTCGGTGAGTGGAGAGGCCTTAGTAGAACTCTATAAAAATGTGAATGGGGCCTGGACGAAGCAAGCCTATCAGGCAGGCACTATGGAAAAGATCGAGAGAGGCGACTATTATGTCCAAATTGGCGGAGCAACACAGGCAACGACTTATACGCTAGACATTCTGGGTGTACCGCGCCGAATTGATTTGTCGGGTACAGCATTTGCTAGTGAGACTCCTTCGTTTGCCTTGGTTGACAGCACTGATCCTGCTGCTAACAAGGTTAACGCCACCTTCCAGATTAAAAATTTGGAAACCTTTGTCGCGAGCGATTTCACAGTGTCGTTCTATATTTCGCGTGATTCAGTGATTGATCCGTTCGACTCTGTTCCAACCAGAGGAGACCAAAAACTGGCGATCGCACTCAATGGTAATCAAGAAGCCATTATCTCTGGCAAAGACTTGTTGGTGAAGAAAGGATTGGGTAAGAATGGCACCTTTGACGGCAACGTCACGCTAACGCTTCCAGGCACACAAGACGGTTTCTGGACAATTGACAAGCCCTACTACATTGGTATGGCAATCAATCTGATCGGTTACCAGAATGAGACGAACGCTACGGATAACTTCAACGTCGCGCTGGGCAAGGATAAATTGGAGCTTAAAGTTACGGACGTTCCGACCATCGACCTCAGCGGACAGAGCCTGATAAACACAACTTCTGGCAGTAGCTTCCAACCCGGCGCGACGATCAATTTGCAATACGCTGTTGCAAACCTAGGTAGCAGACCCACTTCAAGTGACTTTAAAGTCAAGTTCTATGCTTCGCTTGACCCGGACATTAACCCGGAGCAAGATAGAG
This sequence comes from Myxacorys sp., assembly GCF_059501405.1. NCBI lineage: Bacteria > Bacillati > Cyanobacteriota > Cyanophyceae > Leptolyngbyales > Leptolyngbyaceae > Myxacorys > Myxacorys sp. The sequence continues at coordinate 24,874 of NZ_JCACCM010000172.1, read as the reverse complement.
AAATTGGGGCTGATGTCGTAACTGAAAGCATCCTCAAACAGAGCGTCAGTGGAACCCGCTCTATAGGGGTTATGCTTCCAGACAGCTCATGGAGCGAGCTACAAGGCAAGTCTGGAAACATACCAATTTATATTGGCATGTACGTTAACGCTGACGTCATTGACATTAGCGATGTTGACCCCAGTAATAACGTTAATCAAGGAGTCGCTCGTCCAGATAATTCACGGTTTGACATCTTCCAAACCTTTATTAATCTCGACAATAATTAATGTCAATGTCTATGTCAAAAATCTTTAGATTGGACGAGAACTAGACATTCGTTGAGTCAATCACAGCTCAAATCAAAAGGGATACAACAAACGGTTGTATCCCTTTTTTGCTGTCCTACCCTTTCTGAGTCAGCAAACGTGGATGATCCAGAGCGTGAACAGTGAGTATTTACGGATAAAGGCGATCTGGATCAATGCTGCTATTCTTCCTGAGCGATCGCAGGAGTAGAACACTGCATTGAGATCTCCCGATTTCTGGGGTAGAGATAGAGCAACCTGAAAAAGTACTGAGAATCGAAGCTTCTAGGATCGCTACGTTGGCGAGAGCGATCGACCAGTCGATGAGTAGTGATCCGTGCGTCGGGCACACCTGTTTTGGCAACTAGCCAAGCAAGAGACTGATATTGTGCTCTGGTATAGCCGCTATGACTGCTTCTGTTCCCTCGCCCATCTGGCGGTGAAACCAAAGAGATGTGGTAAGCAAAGTTATTAACTGAAGCTGGAAAGTTTGGATTCGTTTTAACCGCTTCTTCTGTAGAACCCCCAAATGCTGAGTTGCCTGCCCCAAAGGCGCGCCGATCGGGCGGAACCATGTAAACGACCGTACCATCTTCTTTAATCAAAGTGTGGTAGCTCACCTGATCCGCATCTTTAGGATGCGAGGTTCGGAAATAGTTGATGGTTGACTTTGCAGAGCCAACAGTTTCATGTAAAACGACGATCGCATCATTTTGAACTGGCTTACCGTACAAGTCCTGAAGGAATCGTCTACCAAAGTTTGTTGGATGTGCCAAGATAACTTCTTCTCTAGGGCTGTAGCTCGGTGAGTCTGTAGATAAGTCTTTACTCGCTGCTGCATCTAAGCCTTGCCTAAAGCGGCTGAGCGGAAGTTGCCCTGTAACAGCCGGAAGTCGTCTATATTTGCTGGATGAGGTAGAAGGTCTGACAGCACAAGCACTGGATAATAATCCTCTAGTGTCTGCTGATGTGGGTTGGAGGGCAACGGTTAAGCTAGTAGAAAGTTGAATTCGTTTACCTTCTATCCATTCTGCGTCTCCAGCGCGAATAGTGACGAGCAGAACTGCTAAACCGAGAGTGACGATCGCAAGCGCCCGCAGAATTTTTTTCATAGTGAACTTGGCTAACTAGATGTAGAGAGCAGTAGCAAAACGTTTGATTCGGTCTTCCCTAGCTCAAAATAAGGGTCTTCTAAAGTTAAGCAAAGAGAGGCCTCAACTGAAAACATGTGTTCTAAATAACTCACGCCACCTAGAGATGACAGAGAAACTGTTTCATTCAAGTTTCATTCAAACGGATCAAACTCTACTGACGCTCTAACGCCGTCTTTGTTCTTCTAGTTTTGTGACTCGTTCTTTAAGTTCAATCACCAGCGTAGCCAGCCGATCAAAGCGTGAATCGGCGGAGGTAGGTTGTCTATAAACAGGCGGCGCAGTGGATGGTGCAGTTCCACTTGAGAGCGATCGGGCGGCGGCTAACTGGTTCACCTGATTTCTTAATCCCGCCAGATCTGTTTCAAGGCGCGAAAGGCGAGAATCGAGGCTAACTTGGGCGTGGACAGGCGACCAAGCGTGTACTGCGATTAGAAGAAAGATAGCCACTCCAGCAATTGGCGCTGCCAATCTCCGAAGGATTACTAACCATCGGTGCATCATACATTGTGCTGACGTTGGTTGACTGTTTCAACAGAACCTTATCTAGAAGCCCTTTGTCATCTAGCTCCGGGCTAGTTAGGAATTTGTTCACTGTTTTTAGAACTGCCATTCTTTGTCTTGATTTAGGAAAATTCATTCCTCATTCGTCACAGCATTCCTTATTTGTTACAGATTGAAGCGTTGGTGTAGTGATTGCCTCTCCAGCTCCTCTCCAACTTTTCTCAAATACGTCTACAATTCTGATGACTGCTACAAGATAATCCTATCGAGAATTTTTACTTCTACTGTAAATTCAGAGTTATATTTCTTAACTAGTTGTTACAATGTCAGAGAACTATTGTGAGCGAGGAACTCCATGTTCGGTGGCTTCACTGGTCTCAAAACACCTTCTAGTACAGACTTTGGCGAGCAAATGCTCAACAAAGTTGCTAGCCAATCGATTCGTCACCTTTTCTCTGAGAGCGAATCTGTCGATATTTCTGTGCGCTGTTTTCCGTCGAGCAAACTGCTTCAGGGTAGTATCGACAGCTTTAAAATGAGCGGACAGAAGCTTTTAATTCGCAAAGAGTTTTGGGTTGAAGACATGTGGTTCGAGACGGATGCTGTCTCGATCGATTTTGGCTCCATCATGTCAGGCAAGATCCGGCTTAAGCAGCCTACCCAAGCAGTAGCTCAGGTAACGCTTACGGAAGCAGGGATCAATCGTGCCTTCAAATCTGAATTAGTAGCGAAGCGGTTGGTTAATGTGACTGAGCCGACTCTGATGGACTTGTCGGGTGGAGAGCCAATTTCTTTCACTGATATTGAACTGAAGCTGTTGCCGGACAATCAGATCCGGATTTTTGCCAAAGCGGCTTTGCCTAATGGATCGGTTCCAATTAGCCTAACGTCTACGTTAGAAATTTCTCGTCGACGTCGCATTCTATTTCAAAACTCGCAGTTTGAGCCTGATGTTGTTCCCGAAGAGCAACGAGGGATTTCAGAGGTTTTGACGAACGCTTTTGCAGAAATTTTAAACAACATGGTGGATCTCGATCGCTTTGATCTCGATGGTGTGATGTTGCGCCTCAACCGTTTAGAAACCGAGGGCGATAAGCTCATCTTTAGTGGTTACGCCGAGATTGAGAAATTTCCAAGTAAAACTTGAGTGGGGAGTTAAAAGGCTTGGAGTGATTATTACTCGCAGGTTTCTGTAGGGACTAAAGAGTTGCTACTTACAGTTCTATTTTGTTAAACGATGCGATCGTCATTGATAATTGTTGGTTGTCAATGACCTACTCTATAGCCCTCTATGAATTGGATCATTACTAGCATTTGGTTGCTGCCCTTGCTTGGGTTTTCGATTCTAGCGGTAGCGCTGATTATTGAACGAATTGCGTTTTGGGTGAGAATCGGAAAGCGCGGCGATCGCTTTGTCCGAGAAGTTCTTGCCCTATACAAACGTAGTCCAAAGGGAGCATTTGCCCTGTTGGAGCAGAATACAGATTTGCCAATTGCGCGAATTTTTATAGCGGCTCTGGAGCTAGAGTACGCGACTCCCGAAGAATTTCGTCTAGCTCTAGAAAGTGCAGCTCAAGCCGAAATTCCTCTACTTAAACGATTTAATACGGTCTTTGACACGATTATCAGCCTTGCACCCTTACTAGGACTGCTGGGAACGATTCTAGGATTAATCACTTCGTTCGCGTCTCTGCAACTCGGTGATGTGAGCGGAACCAATGCTCAGGGCGTGACGGGTGGCATTAGCGAAGCTCTGACTTCAACAGCAGCAGGATTGGTCGTAGCAATTTTTACTTTAATGTTTGCAAATACCTTTCGAGGGTTGTACATCCGACAAATTGCTCGAATTCAGGAATACGGTGGACAGTTAGAATTGCTGTACCGTCGCCGCGGAGATGGAGTGCCTTATGCGTCTTCCTGAAGAACCCGATCTGCCCCCTCAAATCTATCTCGCGCCGATGATTGATGTGGTCTTCGCATTGCTGACGTTTTTCATTCTGTCTACGTTATATTTGACGCGATCGCAGGGTCTTCCTGTTTCGTTACCCAAAGCGGCGACTGCTCAATCTCAGAATACAGCGCAAATTGTAGTTAGTCTCGATCAAAAGGGCAATTTAGCGTTAGATAAGCAGGCCGTTAAACTCGATACTCTAAGCGATCGAGTCCGCGCATTACTAAGTAGAAACCGTCAAGCTGTTGTAATTATCAATGCCGATGAGCGGGTGAACCATGGGCGGGTAATTACAGTGATGGATCAGCTACGAACCATCCCTAATATCAGGCTGGGAATTGCAACTGAGCAGCCGTGATGTGGGTGCGGTTCTCTAGAGGCGCGATCGCTGGAGTATGCAGACGAGACGCATACATTTGAGTATCTAAAATTTTGAGCAGAAATAAAATTTGCGATTGGCTGAAGCTCCAGGTTCTGAAGAATGGTGCTAACAGGACTTGGCAATCGAACTTTGCGTAGCTTTAAAACATTTCAATGTTCTACAGATTTAATTAAACGAAAGCGACCGCAATAAAACTTTTCAAAACTTGGGGATCGATTAGCTCCCGTTATCAATCGCTACAGAATGTTTGAATTGAACCGAAACGAGATCCTGATATGATTCTGAAAAGTCCGCGCCTAAACACCGAATCAGGACGCAATTGAAGAAATCGATTCCCGCCTAGGGATCGCTACGATGGCAAACTGATTCCTAGTGACTATACGCAACGTCTTGTCGCCAAAGGGTAAAGAGCAGGTTAATGCCTGGTCACTCTGGTGATGTTTGCTTGGTAAGGTCTTGAACTAATTTTTACAGGAAGGGACATAATGTCTTACGCTCAAACTAGCACTCAGTCGAAAACTGGGTATAAAGCCGGGGTACAGGATTATAAGCTGACCTACTACACACCGGACTACACGCCCAAAGATACGGACGTTTTGGCGGCGTTCCGCGTTACTCCTCAGCCTGGCGTTCCCCCTGAAGAAGCAGGTGCAGCTGTGGCGGCTGAATCGTCTACCGGAACTTGGACAACGGTTTGGACAGACTTGCTGACCGACCTCGATCGCTACAAGGGACGTTGCTACGATATCGAGCCTGTTCCCGGCGAAGACAATCAGTTCATCGCCTACATCGCTTATCCCCTCGATCTATTTGAGGAAGGGTCGGTCACCAACTTGCTGACCTCCTTGGTGGGTAACGTATTCGGTTTCAAAGCGCTGAAAGCGTTGCGTCTAGAAGATCTGCGCATTCCGGTTGCTTACTTGAAGACCTTCCAAGGGCCTCCTCATGGTATCCAGGTTGAGCGCGACAAATTGAACAAGTACGGCCGTCCGATGTTGGGCTGTACGATTAAGCCGAAGCTTGGTTTGTCTGCAAAGAACTATGGTCGCGCCGTGTATGAGTGTCTGCGCGGTGGTTTGGACTTCACCAAAGACGACGAGAACATCAACTCTCAGCCCTTCCAACGGTGGCGCGATCGCTTCTTGTTTGTAGCTGACGCAATTCACAAAGCCCAAGCCCAAACCGGCGAAGTTAAAGGTCACTACCTCAACGTAACGGCTGGAACCTGCGAAGAGATGATGAAGCGGGCTGAGTTCGCGAAAGAACTCGAAATGCCGATCATCATGCACGACTTCTTGACGGGTGGTTTCACCGCCAACACCTCGCTGGCACACTGGTGCCGCGACAACGGAGTGTTGCTGCACATTCACCGCGCTATGCACGCCGTGATTGACCGTCAGAAGAATCACGGTATTCACTTCCGCGTGTTGGCGAAGTGCCTGCGGATGTCTGGTGGAGACCACATCCACACCGGAACCGTTGTCGGTAAGCTTGAAGGAGACAAAGCGGTTACCCTCGGTTTCATCGACTTGCTGCGGGAAAACTACATTGAGCAAGATCGTTCACGCGGTGTCTATTTCACCCAAGACTGGGCATCGATGCCGGGTGTGATGGCGGTTGCGTCTGGTGGTATTCACGTGTGGCACATGCCTGCTCTTGTAGAAATCTTTGGCGATGAGTCGGTGCTTCAGTTTGGTGGTGGTACGCTGGGTCACCCCTGGGGTAACGCGCCTGGTGCAACGGCAAACCGTGTAGCGCTCGAAGCGTGCGTTCAAGGACGTAATGAAGGTCGCGACCTGATGCGTGAAGGCGGAGACATCATCCGTGAAGCGTGCCGTTGGTCTCCTGAACTTGCTGCTGCTTGCGAACTGTGGAAGGAAATCAAGTTCGAGTTCGAGGCACAAGATACGATCTGATGAACCGAGATGAGGGACGCCTGCGGCAACGCTGTGCAACGAAGGCGGAACTGATATTCTTGAACTTCATCCCTCATCTCTCCTAATTCATCCCTCCCCTATGGATCTCAAGCAAATTGCGAAAGATACGACCAAGACGCTGATCAGCTATCTGACCTATCGGGCTGTGCGAGTTGTTCTAGAGCAGCTAGATGAAACTGAACCAAAACGAGCGTACTGGCTTCATCAGTTTTCCGCGCGGGAAAGCATTCAAGATGGAGAGCAGTTCTTGAGACGCCTTTTTTTGGAAAAGCCAGATCTGGCGTTTAGAATCTTGACGGTGAGAGAACATTTAGCGAGCGAGATTGCGGATTATTTGCCAGAACTGTTGCAGAGCGGTATGCAGCAGGCAAACATGGAGCAGCGCAAACAGCAGTTGGAGCGGATGACGCAAGTTGACTTGAGTGGTGATGCGCCTGCGGAACCATCCGAGACAGCCTCGGAGGAGCCTGAGGCGACCTGACCTTGATCTGTTACTAAGACTTTATTTACTTCACGCCTGAGGGAATCCATGAGAACTTTACCGATTGAGCAGCGTTACGAAACGTTTTCTTATTTGCCTGCTCTGACTGATGCTCAAATTGCGCGGCAGATTCAGTACACGCTTGATCAGGGCTACTTCCCCTGTATTGAGTTTTCAGAAGCTCCGACTCCTCAAGAGTATTACTGGACGATGTGGAAGCTGCCGTTGTTTAACGCGACTTCTCCTCAAGAAGTGTTGAATGAAGTGCAACAGTGCCGTTCTGAGTACGGTGGCTCTTACATTCGCGTTGTGGCATTTGACAACATCAAGCAATGTCAAGTGATGAGCTTTATTGTTCATAAGCCCGGTGCTAAGAACAGTGGTAGCGGCTACCGTTATTAATCAGCGGACTTAATAGGCTGTGATGATCGCTTTACAAAATTTTGTGCGATCGTAGCTTAATATTAAAACAAGGGGAGGAAAATCATTTTCCTCCCCTTGCCTGTCTGAAGCATCGTAAAATTCAAGCATCAAATACTCTCACAGTGCAATACTTCTGTTCCCTACATCGCATTTCAGATAAAAAAGAAGTTGGCCTTTCTATCTGAAATGCGATGTAGGCGTGATCATATGAGCAAATAGATTAAACACTACTTCTGCGATGACAACTGATTACAACTGAGAGGCGGAAAGCCGTCCTTCAATCGGTTCATATTCATCTTCTAACAGCCAATGTTGCGCTTCGTCGTAGCTAGAACTATCAAAGATCATCGCATAATTTTGAGCAGGATCAAAAACGCGGCAACGACCCGACTCATCCCCTAGTAGTAGGAGAATGTAGGGCGGGGACAGCATCGGCTCAATCCAAACCTCAGCAAACTGCCACTCATTCTTGGCTGGGTCGGGTACGGGGAATGACGTGATATCGGTTTTTTGCATCTATTTTGACCTCACCGTAGAATAGAGAAACCGTTGAACCGTCCGGATCAATTCGATTACCAATCGACTCGGTAAAGAGCAGACCATAACGCTCATATCTCCGAACGACACCTGTCCATTCTCCCCTATCGATAATCGCTTGAGTAACGATGAATTGAGTTGCTTCGTCATTGAATACATGAGCAGATCTGCCTCGTCTCAATAGCCGCCGCACTGGAGCAGTATCGGGTAAGTGTTTCGCAGAATGTCTAAGGTCAAGAAAAATTTCACGATTAATAATTCCACTCATATTAAATTTTTAATATAATTCTTTTAAGTAAATAGGCTGAATCAAACATAAGAATGACTGAAAGTTTTATCAGTCGCGGCTTATGTGCAAAGTAATTGCGCCCATCTGCTTATTATATCATTAAATCATTTAATTAAGTAACTCCTTTAATCGCTCTATTTGCTGTAGATGATAGTCGATTTTTCTCTGTATAGCTTTCCTAATTAACTCATCTTCAGACACTACATCAACCGGTTCAACCGTTTCTATATAATCGCGTCTTGATGCGACTGCATCACTTAAGTAATACTTTCCATGGGAGTCTCGACAAATGTATTTCGCACGGAACGCATTAGAAACGGTTACTTTAGGTACTCCTGCTATCTGCGAAACCTCTGAGTCACTGTAGTGCCTTTCTGGATCTTGCTTCATAACAGCTATAACTTTTCCAATGTTAGATTGGGGTCTAGGACTTTTGAAATTCATCACTGTGTAAGTTAAATATTTTCTTATTAATTATACTGTAAGGATTTCATATTATTAAATGACTCAAAACAAAAGATAAGCTCATGTTTGGGCGAGATCGCAGATGGGAGGTGAGGCATTTGCGATCGCACATTCCAAAACACCCGAACTGTTACAAATTCTGGTGAAGTGGCAAGACTAGAGAATAGTGATCCGCTGCACAAAGGTTCTGCTGGATGTACGACTCGCCCTGGCGACGCTCCACAGGATCGCGTTAACCGTTCTCCCGCTTTGCCAAGGAGCAAATAATATGGAATACAGCATTCCAGAACTTGACAGTGTTACCCGTCAGCTAATGAGCCTAGAACGTCCTAAAAAAACCAAAATGCTTGTCGTAGACGACGAGCCGGATAACTTAGACCTACTTTACCGGACGTTTCGACGTGATTTTCACGTCCTCAAAGCAGAAAGCGGCGTTCGGGCATTGGAACTACTGGCAACCGAAGGCGAAGTTGCCGTGATTATCTCCGATCAGCGAATGCCTGAAATGAAAGGAACCGAATTTCTCAGTCGGACGGTTCCACAGTTTCCTGACACGATGCGGATTATTTTGACCGGATTTACCGACGTTGAGGATCTCGTTGAAGCGATTAATTCTGGACAGGTGTATAAATACATTACCAAACCGTGGGACCCGAACGAGTTGAAAGCGGTGGTTCAACGCGCTGCCGAAACCTACGATTTGCTGAAGCAGCGCACCGAAGAGTTGCGGCGATCGCAGTCGCAAACGGCTTTACTTTCTACACTCATTCAGATTGCTCAAGAAGTGACCACTGTAGACAACAGCCTTGAATTGATGGCAACAGCCTTTGGCAAAAGCTTCTCGGCAGATGGTAGTCTTCTGCAATTAGTTGAAAACGGTGGACTGGTATCGACCTACGGCAGCTACAGCCAGGAGGGAGAACTTGAAAATTGGCTAGAACGTGATCCGATGGTGAAAGACGCGATCGCCTCTAAGAAAATGCAGGTTTCCGTCAATGTCCCGGCCGATACGGCGTTGTCTGAAGTGTCGCACTACAGCAATTCTGGTACTCAGGCACATCTCATCGTTCCCATTACCTATTGCGGCAAAGTTCTTGCAATTTTATCTCTGCAATGGCAACAGCCATGTGTTTTCCGGGAAGATGAGCTATTTCTGCTGCATTTAGCGGCGCAACAAGTGGCGCTAGCACTCATTTGCACTCAGTCTAAGCGGGTTATGGCTCAAGTCTAAAGTAGGACTTCTATAAAAAACTGATCAGCCGTGATAGCGGATGTAGCGGATGGAATTTGACCATAATTCCATCCGCTACATCCGCTACATCCGTTACAAATGTTGCTACCGTGATGCCTGTCTTCTAAATCTTGGTTCGGCATGTCCCAAACGAACCCTTCAAAACCTAGAATTTTAGAGGGATCTCGTCCAATGTATTGCCTCTCAAACCGAGATTTTAACTAATGACGGCTGATAAAGTTCAAGCTCTTTTTAATCGCATTGCACCCGTTTATGATCAACTGAACAACTCGCTGAGCTTTGGTCAGCACCGCATTTGGAAACGGATGACGGTCAAATGGAGTGGGGCGAAGCTGAGAGATACGTGTTTAGATTTGTGCTGTGGAAGTGGTGATATTGCCCAACTGCTGACAGAGAAGGTCGGCAGAACGGGGCAGGTGTATGGAGCTGATTTTTCGGCGGCGCAACTTCAAGTGGCCCGCGATCGCAGCGAACGTCGTTGCCTCAAACCTCCGATTCACTGGGTCGAAGCCGATGTTTTAGATCTCCCCTTTGCGGATGGTCTATTTGACTGTGCCACGATGGGCTACGGGCTACGCAACGTCACCGATATTCCCCGCAGCCTCAAGGAAATTCATCGCGTCCTCAAATCGGGTGGAAAAGCGGCCATTCTCGATATGCATCGTCCTGAAAACGCTTGGGTTCGGGTTTTTCAGGAGTGGTATCTTGACGAAGTTGTCGTTCCAATGGCGCAACGCTTTGACTTTACGGAAGAGTACGCCTACATTGCGCCTAGTCTCGATAAGTTTCCGATTGGCTCTGAGCAGATTGAACTCGCGTATCAAGCAGGTTTTTCAAGGGCAACACACTATGCGATCGCGGGCGGTACGATGGGAGTGTTAGTTATTCAGAAGGAATGAGGGATGAGGGATGAATCAAGAATTCAGTAGGAATTGAATTTGATATCCCGCTTAACGCCCTTTCATCCCTCATCCTTCATCCCTCATCCCTCTCTACGCCTGTGGATCTCTCGACAGTTTGGCTCCTTGCGGCTCCTCCTATTGTGGGTGGCATTATTGGCTATTTCACCAACGATATTGCCATCAAAATGCTGTTTCGCCCTTATCGGGCACTTTACATTGGCAAGCAGCGGCTTCCGTTTACACCGGGCCTAATTCCGCGCAATCAAGAGCGATTGGCGAAGCGTATCTCTGACACGATCATGGGGTCGCTGCTGACGCCAGAAGAATTGCAGAATTTAGCAAGGCGGTTACTGCAAACCGATCGAGTTCAAGCCGCGTTGCTGTGGTTGCTGCGGCTGTCGCTCGATCAACTTGAAGCAGATAAAGAGCAGAAAACGGCAAAAATTTTGGCGAATATTCTGCGAGATTTGTTTGGTCAATCTCTGCCTCGGCTGTTAAAGGTGTTGGCGCGGCGAGAAGACTTTCTGGAAGATCAGCTAAACCACATTTTTGATCAAATCATTCTGGAATTTCAACTGACCGATGACCAAGCTGGAAAGTTGGCAGAATGGATGCTCCAGACGGTGGTTCCGCCCGATGTGCTGCGGCAAACCTTGATTGATTTCCTCACCGATCGCAATATCCAGGTGATTGACGAAGGCTTCCGGGAAAAAACAAGTGGCACCTATTGGGTGGTTGCCAACCTGTTCGGCATTCGTAATTCACTGGTTCGGTTGCGGGCGTTTTGTCTAGATGAAAAAGAAGCGTGCAATTCGGTTCTGGCAGAATTGATTTTTTCGCTCGGCGTGAAACAGCGTTTAAAGGAATGGATGCAAAACCTGTCGTTGCAAAATCTTCCGGTTTCAACGGTTCGACAACTGCGCAAGACGATGCGAGATAGTGTCCGCACCTATTTGCAAGATAAAGGCTCTGATGTGCTTCAGGGCTTAAGCGGCTCTGTGGATTGGCAGAACGTTGCTTCAGTTGTTTTGAGTCGTCTACAAACGTCTGAAGCGGTTAACGAGTCGCTAGGAGTCGTGAGTCAAGAGTTGGCGTTAATCTTAGAGCGTTACTTAGAGAAAGATCTAGAAAAAATTGTGGCGGAGGCAATCCCAATTCTCAATATTGACCAGGTGATTACCGATCGCGTCAAAGCGACTTCTGCGGCTGATTTAGAAACCGCGATCAACGGCATTGTGAGGAGTGAACTGCAAGCGATCGTGACGTTGGGCGGTATTTTAGGGTTTGTGATTGGTATTCTCCAATCGGGCGTCCTTCTATTGCGTTAAGCTTCTTTTAGTTGGGGCGGTGCGCTGAGGGCGGCTTCGACCTGCTCTACGATCGCAGTCTTCTCCTCATACAACAGAACTAGATGGTCTCTAGCACGAGTCATTGCGGTGTAAAGTCCCGCTTTTTCTTCAAAGTCGCGATCGTCAAGTTCTTCTGTTCTATCAATTGTTCTATCAATTCTAACTAAAATTACCGCATCAAACTCTACTCCTTTAACCGCATTCCAAGAATCAACAATCACAAAGGGACGATGAACGATGTGGGTCATCCGTTCTCCCGATTTTAGGGGCGCATGATGGTTGATTCCAAGGTTCTGTAGCGCTTTGCTGATAGCAGATTTCAGCGATTTTGCAGAGGTATGAGTGGGAGGAACCAGGATTGCGATCGACGATTCAGAATGCGTTGTTAACGCCATTTGTACTTGTGCTGCAATTTCCGTTGCGATGTGTTCGCGATTGATGTGCAACAGCAGTGGAAAAACGCCTGAACTTCTGGAAAGTTTTTTCTTCGGTTCAATAATTTTGTCGATCGTTGGACTATTTTCGCGCTGCGCTGTCTTCATTCCCGCTTCATCTAGCGCAGGTTGAATAAACCACCATGCCAGTTCTAGAATTTCCGGTGAATTTCTGTAGTTAAGGTCAAAGACCTGCGATCGCCCAACGACTTCAATTCCTAACTTTGCCCAACTCCAGCCGCTTTTTCTACGATGCGCTTGCCCGTAAACCGATTGCGTATTGTCGTAAACGAAAAATAGAGAATTGGTTTGCGAATCCAAAACCTTCAGTACCGCCCCAAACCACTCATCGTAAAAGTCTTGTGCTTCATCAATCAGAATGGCTTGATATTTCAGCTTAGACTGTTCAGCCAGCTTGATGATCTTCTGCCTTGATGTTTCATTCTGGTCAAAGTTATAGCTGTACCTCAGTCGATGCGCCCACTGATGGAAGGTGCAGCATTCAGCTTTGACGCCCTTGTGAGTCAATTGAGCTTCGATCCATCCTTTCATGAAGCGGTTGTAGGACAGCACTAAGACCGATTCATAATTGTCTTCAACAATCTTTTCAACGCGATCTTTTAGAACGAGCGACTTCCCTGACCCGGCGACACCCCGAATAAGAGAGTGTCCTTTCATGTTGAAGTTCTTTGCTTTGGTTTGCTCATCGTTTGGGTGTGTGTGGATCAACCGTTGCTTCACCGTTTGCTGAAAGTCGATCCATTGCATAACCGTACTCCATTTCATCTGGTCGAAGAGTACCCAGACGAAACTATAGGCGAACACTAAACAGGACTGAGGCAAAGGCTTCTCACGGGCATCGAAGCTGATTAACAGGTCTACACCACTGCCCAGATGTGATAACGGATGTAGACTCAAAATCTCTTATCGGTCTGCTCCAAATCTGGTTTAAAGTGAGATCTAGCGTTTTCAGGCTCAATTCATGAAAGTCGCAGTGACAGGGGCAACGGGTTTTGTTGGCACACGATTGGTGGAACGATTGCAGTCAGAGGGACATTCCACTGTTGTTTTGACGCGCAGTGCATCGAGTGCAGAAAAAGTGTTTCCCAAATCGACCTATTCCAATGTTGAGATTGTGGCGTACAACCCAATGGAGTCGGGGAGTTGGCAAGATGAGATCGCAGGCTGTGACGGGGTTGTGAATTTGGCAGGAGAAGCGATCGCCGAGCAACGCTGGACGCCAGAGCGAAAACAATCCTTGATGGATAGTCGAAAGATCACAACTCAGAAAGTTGTAGAAGCGATTGCTAAAGTGAACTCGAAGCCGTCTGTTTTGGTCAATGCATCGGCGATCGGCTTCTACGGCACGAGCGAAACGGCCACCTTTGATGAAACGAGTCCATCGGGCAATGATTTTTTGGCAGAAGTGTGTCAGGCGTGGGAAGCAGAAGCCAGTAAGGTCAAGGAAAGCGGCACGCGACTCGTGATTTTGCGGTTTGGAATTATCTTAGGGATGGGCGGCGCGTTGGGTAAGTTGTTGACGCCGTTTAAATTGTTTGCAGGCGGCCCAATTGGGAGTGGAAGGCAGTGGTTTGCTTGGATTCACCGGGAGGATGTGGTGAATTTAATTCTAAGAGCGCTAACGCACTCAGACATGGAAGGAGTTTACAATGCGACGGCTCCGAAGCCGGTTCGCATGGCAGAGATGACGACGGTGTTAGGTGAAGTAATGAATCGTCCATCGTGGTTGCCAGTTCCAAGTATTGCGTTAGAGGCGCTATTAGGTGATGGTGCAAAAGTTGTGCTAGAAGGTCAAGAAGTTTTGCCAAAACGAACGTTAGCGAGTGGATTCGAGTATCAATATCCAACGATTCGGCAAGCGCTAGAGAATATTCTGAGCTAAATCGCTTCAGTTGAGCAGACTCTGGAAACACGATCGCGTGTAACTTCAAGTTTAGCTATCTGGACTGAACCGCTTTGCAACCCAACTGCTGATGCCGCTTATGAGTGCGCCTGCCATCAAAATGCCGAGGGCGGGTTGCATGACGGGTTCCCAGAGTTTGTACCAGAGATTTAAGCCGAGAGAGACGTTTGCAGTGTGACCAATAACCGCGATCGCAAGCCAAACAAAGCTAAATAACACAAAGAATAGATCCAGCATCAGCGCTAGATTTAACCACTTAAAGAATTGTTCTTTCATAGATGACAGCGTAACAGTACCTCTGTTCACGTTACCAAAAAAGAGGGCTACCTCTGACGTGTCAGGGCAGCCGTATGATTATTAAATGGTGATTAAATGCCGATATTGAGAACAGCAGAAGCTTAAAGTTCTTCAAATTCAAATGGAGCAGAATCTTTCTTATGAGACATTTGCAAATTTGCAGGATCAACATAGTGGCAAACCGCATCGCTAAGACAAATCACCGCCCAGCCTGACTCAGCAATTTCGACCAACTTGTAGCCCGACGCATGTTGCACAAAGTAGCCCTTGTGATTCCGTGTACCTGCTCTAACACCTACATATTGAGTTTCCATTGCCAAATGCTCCTTAAGCTAGGTTAAAATTCAAGTAGTCGGGTGGAGCGACTGTTATGATTTAGCATCATAACTATTAGTTAAACCCGCTCCAGAAGGATCTGAAAAGCTCAGCTTGGGTTTGTTAGCATTACTCGGAAGTGCCTTTCTTAAAGCAGAAAGCCCTTCTAAATCCGATCTGTTGCTAACTGAAAGACTGTGATCAATGGAATGAATTCCTTTGATTTCTAGATACTATCATCCTGTTTCTAAGAATTCCATTAACTTATGTTTGATCGTGTTACAATGTATAAATCATTCTGGTTCTTAAATAAGGCGAAAACTCCCCAAATTTAACTTCACGGTAGTTAAGAAAATTGCTATAAATCAGATGTAATAGTAAGTTTGGGGATCGCTATTGGGTTCACTAAAAAAGAGCCAGCCGAAAAGTGCTGACCCTAGACAGTGTGAATAAATTTGAAGCAAAGATCAGAATTCTGCCACCCATGCTTTTACCCGCTCTAAGCTTTTCCAGTTTGGCTTGCGGGCGAGTCCATCCTCAATATTCTGCATGACTTCTTCTTTCAGCTCGGGCACTGCCATTGTCAGTTGTTGCGTGATTTCAATGTGAGGTCGAACGCCGGATTTTGATAGCTCTAACATCGCCAGCACCAAGTTCACGCGGGCTTGAGGATCTTGAGGATTGATCTTGACGGCTTTCTGTGCCGCCGTCAATGCAGGCGTCGGTTTATCAGTTAAAAGGTAGAGCCACGCGAGGCACGTCCAAGCGGCACTCGTTTTGCGGGAGCGATCGCAAATTTCCTTAAACATAGGAATCAGTACTTCCGGGTCTTCTCCAGCTTTGTAGCGTTCTAGTCCCTCATCGAATAAGGCTTCAACAGTTTGAGTCATGATCAGGCTAAGCGGTTAAACAACACGTTAAACAAAAAATCATTCGCCACTAAGGACGAATGACTCACACTGTATGATGACAGGTTTTCAGTTACGCAGAAAAGGACTTGCCGCAACCGCAGGTTTGATTTGCGTTGGGATTGGTAAACTGAAAGCCACCGCCAATCAAGGCATTGCTGTAATCCAGCATCAAGCCGTACAAATAAAGTAGGCTCTTTGGATCGCAGATCACCTTGAAGCCATCGTAATCATAAACTTCATCATCAGGACGGATATTGCTCGGCTCTTCAAAATCCATCGTGTAGGACATGCCAGAGCAGCCGCCGCCTCGCACACCAACACGCAAACAGAGATCCTTGCCCTGCTGGTCGCGCAGCATCTTGACTTGCTGAACGGCAGTTTCGCTCATCAGAATGCCGCGTTGAGATTGATTTGGTTGAGACTGTGTTGCTTGTGTCATCTTGCGCGATCGCTCCTTATAATAAGCCGATCAAAATTGATGCTTGCTATCTAAATTACTATTCTATCGATTCTTTCGCAAAAATGAACCCCTGCTTGCGTCTCCAAATCTTTGCTAAGCGCACCCGCTCTCAAATGTCTATGCTGGTAGCAGCACTTCGATGCAAATAAATTAGACATCCAGTGTCGGAATGACGTTATCCGACTAAGATGAAAGCTACGATTCGTGTGAAAGTTGCGTTCTCGGTTCACTCACTTGGTTATGAATGGTCTTAATCCTTCTACTCGTCGGCGATTGCTGGAGCTACCTCAAATTCAAAGCGTGTGGGAGGGTGATCGGCGATCGTTCTCGCAAGACTCAGCGACAGATACTCCTTGGAGCGATCCAACTTTGGCAAAGCCCCCAGCAGATGGAGAGTGCATTCTCTGGGTAGATGGGTCGCAGGGCATGGTGCGATCGATGGATGTTGTACCGCTGGAAACGGGGCACGAAGCGATCGTCCGGACTCTGCTCCGGGCAATGGAGCATCCTCACAATCCGGCAAAGCCTGCTAGACCGCAAAAGATTGTGGTGCGCGATCGCGAAACCCTATTTTATTTGCGCGGCGTTCTTCAAGATCTAGACATTACGTTAGATTACGTTCCCGATTTGCCGCTGATTGACGAAATCTTTCGAGGCTTTCAAGAAACCTCGAATAGCCGTCCACCGTCGCTGCCGCCCGAACATGCAGAGGAACTGCTAGAACGGGCTGAGCAACTTTGGAATGATGCGCCTTGGGAATTGTTAGCCGACCATCAAATTTTAGAGCTTGAAGTCAATCGGTGGGATTTGAAATCGGTGTATGCCTCTGTGATGGGCATGTTGGGCATGGAATACGGCGTGTTGCTGTATCGATCGCTCGATTCGCTGCGGCAGTTTCGGGAGCGGGTGTTGTCGCAAGACTCCATTGAACATATGGAGGAAGCGTTTTTAGGACAGGACTGTTTGTTTTTGACCTATGAAACGGAAGGAGATGACGAGGAATTTGATCAAGACTTTGAGTTAGCTGAGTTTGCTGAGCCAGAGCTAAAGCCTGTGTTTGGCAACTTGCATCCGCTAGAAGGCATTCGCTCGTTTCTCTACGACGAAGAAGCGATCGCATTTTCCACGATTTTAGAAGCGATGCATCGCTTCCTTAAACAGCATCGCCGCAAACTCGAAGGCGACAACTTTCCTGCAATTTCTAGCCGCTACAAGATTTCTGCTGAGGGAGCGTCTGTTTCTATCAAAGTATCGACCCTGCCAGATGTGGCAGACGAACTGTTTAGCCTGGTGGATGAGGCGGACGATGAGATCGACATGCCTGTGATTCGCGACGACTTAGTGCCGGAGAATGCGTTTCTCAGTCTGGGTGTGATTCCCTGGGAGATGGTGGAACGGATGCGATCGCAGCTTGATCATTACCAGCCGGGTGAACCAGCGGAAGCGGGAGAAGGCTTGCCCGTAATTTTGATTCAAACGTCGCGCCCAAAAGCAAAATCGATGATTGAAACCATTGCGGCGGCAGGCGGTATTCGAGGGATTTGTTTTAATCCGGGTGCCGATCCGTTTATGGGCGATCACTACGATTTGGGACTGTTTCAAACCCAAAACGGAGAACTTCATCTGTTTGGTGAGTTTGGAGAAGACGATCCAACCCACGTTCAGGCCCGCAAGAAGTGGGAGCAGCGCTGCAAGAAAACGAAAGGCTATTGCGGTTTGGTCATTGCGAAGGGATTGACGGGCGCCAGTCGAGGCAATCCAAACCTTAAAGATATGATGGCACTGTTTGAGGTTGAGGCAATCTCTTCAGACGAGTTGGGACTCGGAACTTTGGAACGGAAGCTTGCGGTGGATGGGCTGAGATGATGGCTCGCGATGGGCTAGGACGGTCAAGTAATTGCGAATTGCACCAACGCTGCAAGTTCTGAAGGAACGGGCGGGCTGTTTGCCTAGTTTACACCAGCAAGATATCTCAATTCATCGTTTTGAGCAGTGCTGTGACGTGCGCTTTCAGATACGCGATGTGTTAGCTAAATATTAACTTTTGCATCTATATCCGTGTATGCTGCGTGAGCGGTTCGAGTCTTGCGTTGTGTGATTTGGTCTTAGATGAGACGAAGCAATAGCGATCGCACCGCTCAAAATAATCAGATTGCGATCGCGAGGGATCATTGCTAGAAGCTTAAGAAACCGTGAGATCTGATCAGGAAAACTGATTTTTTAAGCATTAATACTCAGTATTTTTTGAAAGAATTGAGAAAAAATTCCGAGATCCATATAAATTAACGGTTTCAGGGGTTCACATTCCTGCAACAACCTATAGAATAGGTCATTGAAAAATCGAGAAAATGAGCATTCAAGCCGATCCCAGCCGATCCTCTTGACTTACCTTGATTTTTCTTACTTCTGTCTCAACCTGAGACAAATAACTAAACCATCCGTCATTCTGAGGAAATTAGTATGAACAAAGGTGAACTCGTTGATGCAGTTGCAGACAAAGCAAGTGTGACTAAGAAGCAAGCTGATGCCGTTTTAACCGCCGCGATCGAGACGATTGTTGAAGCGGTTTCGACGGGTGATAAAGTAACGCTGGTAGGCTTCGGCTCGTTTGAGTCCCGTGAGCGCAAAGCACGGGAAGGACGCAACCCCAAAACTGGCGACAAAATGGAAATTCCGGCGACTCGCGTTCCCGCATTTTCGGCAGGAAAGCTGTTTAAGGAAAAGGTTGCTCCTGAAGCCTAATCTATTGTTCAAGTTCGCGTATTGGCAGAAAATCACTTGGCTCAACCCGTGCATGGAGGAAACTTACAGTGGGCAGCATCGATCGCTGACTGCTCTCCTTCGGCAATTCTTGATTTTTCTGCCAGTATCAATCCCTTGGGTCCACCGCAATCGGCGGTTTCGGCGATTCAAGACCATCTCTCAACGATTCGGGACTATCCAGACCCAGAGTATCGGCAGGTACGATCGCGCTTAGCGCAACTTCATCAGGTGTCGCCAGACTGGATTCTGCCAGGAAATGGGTCCGCAGAGTTGCTCACATGGGCAGCTTGGGATTTGGCAGCGCTAGAGGCCACAACTCTGGTAACGCCTGCTTTTGGAGATTACTTTCGGGCATTGAATGCCTTTGATGCAAAGGTTGTGCGATGCCCGCTTGCTGTTGAGCTAGGGGAACAAGGACTGTCACACCTTGACCCCGTATTTCATCGCTCTGGGCTGCTTCTAAACAATCCTCATAACCCAACGGGTCAACTGTTCAGGAGAGCGGCAGTCCTGCCCCTGCTAGAGCGGTTTGAGTTAGTTGTTATCGATGAAGCGTTTATGGATTTTCTGCCCAACGAGCTAGATAGCTTGGTCAATGAGGTGCAGAACTATCCCAATTTAGTTATTTTGCGATCGCTCACGAAGTTCTACAGTTTGCCAGGATTGCGGTTTGGCTATGCGATCGCCCATCCGGAGCGGCTCAAAGCGTGGCAACAACGCCGCGATCCGTGGTCGGTCAATACGTTTGCGGCAGCGGCAGCCGAAGCTTGCGTACAAGATACAGCGTTTCAGAAACAGACGTTTGATTGGTTGAAGAGCGCTCAGAAGCAATTATTTGATGGGCTTTCGCGAATTTCAGAACTGTCGCCTCTTCCCAGTGCCGTTAACTATTTTCTAGTGAAATCGAACTGCTCAGTCTCGACGCTTCAGCAAGAATTACTGAAGCGCCATCAAATTTTAATTCGCGATTGTTTAAGTTTTCCTGAACTCGGCGATCGCTATTTTCGGGTGGCCGTCCGGTTACCTGAAGAGAATAATCTTCTCTTGGATGCTTTAGCGAGTGTATTACACTGATGCACTAAGCGATGTACTAAGCTGGCAAAGCGATAAGTTACGAATAATACTATGTCTGTTGATTATGATTTGGTGATTATTGGAAATACGATCGCAGGGTTTCATGCTGCATTGCAAGCTGCACAGTCACGGGCACGAGTTGCTTTAGTGCAGCAAGGTTGCCAACCTCAATTCAGCCGTCATTCTGCCCTTTCAACGCTGGGAAATACCTTTGATTCTATTGAGCGAATGAATGCCTTGCGGGTCTATGCTGATCCGATCAAGACGAGTTCGCTCTCGTGGGCTGAGGTCAATGGGTGGATCGATGCGATCGCGCAGGATCAACAAGAACTCTATTCGCCAACGATTCTTGCCAGTATCGGGGTCGAGTTTATTGAACAGTCGGGTGAATTTTGCCGCAAGCCGCAGTCTGGATTTGTGGTGAATGGTCGAGTGCTGCGATCGCGCGCTTTCTTGATCGCGACTCGTCATCGCCCCAGAATTCCTGAGATTGACGGTTTACAAACGCTCGATTACCTCACGTCCGAGTCTCCGATCACCCACTTGCCAAAATCGTTAGCGATCGTCAGTCATTCTTCGACGGGTGCTGAACTCGCTCAAACCTATGCTCGATTGGGAACTGAAGTTACGCTGGTTGTGAATCAGCCTCAGATTATTCCGAATGCCGAGCCGGAGGTCGCGTTCCTTCTACAAGCTACGTTAGAAACAGAAGGGGTACGGATTCTGAGCGGCAAAATTATGCAGATTAGAACAGCGGATGGTAAAAAGATAATTCAAATTGGCAATCAAACAATAGAAACAGATGAAATTCTGCTGGCAATGGGTTGGGAATCAGAACTAGCAACGCTGAACTTAGAAGCGATGGATGTGCGATTGCCCATGAAAACCAATGCAAGGTTGCAAACCAATAATCCTCGCGTTTACTATTGCGGCAGTTTCGAGGCAGCCGTCGCGAAGTATGAAGCTGCGATCGCGGTCAAAAATGCTTTATTCTTTCCGAGACACAACGCTAGATATAGTGAAGCCGCTAAAATCGCGTCAACTGATCCAGAAATCGCTTGGATAGGATTGACGGAATCACAGGCGATTCAGAATTATGGTAAAGATGTTGTCGTCTTACGCCGATCTTTTACAACGCTACTGAAGCCGCAGCTTAGAGGGAAAACAACAGGGTTATGTAAACTGATTGTGCGTCGCAATGGGCAAATTTTAGGCGCGCATATTGTTGGGTTAGACGCGGGCGAAAGTTTGAGTGCTCTTGCGATCGCAATTCAACACAAGATCAAACTCCAACAGCTTCAAACGGCATTTCCCTCGCCTACTCTATCCGAGATGATTGGTCAATTAGCCACCGATTGGAAAGAGCATCGATCTCAACGCAATACGTTTCTACAAGACAGTGTGGCAAGCTTTTTAGCGTGGCGACGCTCCATTTCCAAGTGAAATTGACTCACTACAGAGCGAGAATTAGTCTAACAACGCTTGAGATAACGAGATCCTCTGAATGCAGCCTATTCTTACCAACGACTTTCAAACCCAAGCCAAAATTCTCGGCAGCCTCATCGCTCTGATGTGGGGACTAGAGATTTTTGATCAACTGCTGCTGCAAAATCGCTTAAATCTTCTAGGGATTCGTCCCCGGAGCCAAACTGGGCTGCGCGGAATTTTGTTTGCACCGTTACTGCATGGCACTTGGAACCATTTAACAGCGAATACGGTTCCGTTTGTGGTCTTGGGTTGGTTTGTGATCGTTAGAGGCATTGAGGAGTTTGCGATCGCGACTGCTGTTCCTTGGGTGTTGAGTGGGTTAGGAGTTTGGCTGTTTGCCGGACGCAATACGCTACATGTAGGCGCGAGTGGAGTTGTTTTTGGCTACTTTGGGTTTCTGCTGTCGCGGAGCTATTTTGAACAAGATCTGTTGTCGGCGGCAATTTCACTGATTGTTGTTCTGCTCTATGGCCCGCTAATTTGGGGCCTTTTGCCCACGCGACGTGGAATATCTTGGCAGGGGCACTTGTTTGGGTTTATGAGTGGTGTTCTTACGGCTCGCTATCTGCCCCAGTTAACCCAGTGGTTTGAGAAGATTTTGAACTGAAAATTGTTATACGAATAGAAAGTTTCTTTCTTCCTAAAGCATTGCTCCTTGGTCACGATGAACGGTTGCTTGGCGTCGATGGACAGTTGCTTGGCGTCGATGGACAGTTGCTTCGTGTCGATGGACAGTTGCTTGATATCAATGGACAGTTGCTTTGTGTCGATGGACAGTTGCTTCACACTGATGCATCGTTCTGTTTTGTCGATGAAATCATGCTTGTTGCTGATGGGTACATTCTATTGCGTCGATGAACCGTTGCTTCGCTAAAAAGAAACGTTCCTATCTTGAGATAGAAACGTTGTGTCACCCAATAGATTGAACCAGTTTAGAGGAAGGTTTTCCGATCGCGAGTGATCAAGAAGCCTCAACAGGGATAGATTCTGAATTGGATTCCGCCGTATCTTTCTTATTACGACGGGCAAACTGCTGCTTGAGTTGCTCTACAACAATCTTCATCCCTGGCAGATCGTCATGAGCTTTAACGGCGTCGTAAACCTTCAGAGCGGCTGTATACGCCTCACCTTGGGCAGCAAAAAAAGTGTCATCGACCAAGCTTTGGAGTTCAGTGAGTGCAATTAGTACTGGATAGAGTTCCTCTATCAACTTCACATCTTTGTACATTTCTTGCACATCAAACGATCGCGGTAGACAATCCGAATGTTGCTGTGCGGCAGTTAAGCAATTGAGCATAAAGCCTCGGCTACGATCGCCAACTTTCGGCGAGGCTTTGCGTTCTTCTGCGCTCAAATGTACCAGGAATGGCATGGCTTGTTTGATCGTGTCGATCGCGCCCATGACGGCTTGGCGATCTTCTGGGCTTAAAGTGGCACTGACTCGATTTAATGTCATATATATTACATAGAATGGTGTTCTTTACTTAGATAGCCTTGTTGCTGGTGCATCGTCGAGGGGGTCAGACACCCTACGATCGCATAGTATGGGGAACAAGCACGTTCTACCATTGCCCGATCGATGTCTTCTCAGTTTCAGCCCTATCTTCAGTCGATCGCGGCGACTTATGAAAAGTGGTCGGAACTCTACACGCTGACCGACGCGCAGGGCAGAGAGAAGATTAGAGCAAAACAGTCTGCGCCGTTTGATTTTGGCTTGATAGTGCAGACGGTGAAGCGGGAGGAGCGAGAACAGCGGAACGAAGAAAAGGTTGAACGATTCCCAGTTCTCGAAGGGATTCGTCAGTATGCAGACCAGCACGTTTTGCTCGTTGGGCGACCGGGTTCGGGAAAGTCTACGGCGTTGGCACGGTTGATGCTGGAAGAGGCGGAGGCAGCCCTCACCCCCAGCCCCTCTCCCAAGCTTGGGAGAGGGGAGGAAGACTGGCGAATTCCAGTACTGGTGGAATTGCGCTACTGGCAAAGCTCGATCGAACAATTAATTCTCAATTCGTTGGCTCGTCACGGGCTATCGGCTGACCAATTTGAAGCGGTATTGTCTCGATCTCTAATTCTCTTCGATGGGGTGAATGAATTGCCGTCGGAGGAAGCGCGATCGCAGCTTTCAGCGTTTCGCCGCAATCGTCCCAAACTGCCGATGATCTTCACCACGCGAGATTTGAGTCTTGGGGGAGATCTCGGCATTGAAAAGAAGTTAGAAATGCAGCCGCTTACGGAAGCGCAGATGCAAGCGTTTGTTCGAGCGTATTTGTCGCCAGAGCAAGCAGAACAGATGCTGCGGCAATTGAAAGAGCGATTGCGAGAGTTTGGACAAACACCGTTGTT
Source organism: Myxacorys sp. (assembly GCF_059501405.1). Lineage (NCBI taxonomy): Bacteria > Bacillati > Cyanobacteriota > Cyanophyceae > Leptolyngbyales > Leptolyngbyaceae > Myxacorys > Myxacorys sp. The sequence goes on along the minus strand of NZ_JCACCM010000172.1, from coordinate 955 downwards.
GTTGTGGATGCTGTGTGAATTGTTTCAGCAGACGGGCACGATTCCAGAGAATTTGGGATTGGTGTTTCGGGAGTTTACCCAGGGCTATGAGCGGTATTTGAAAGAAGATGTGCGGATTGAGGGCGATCGCGATTGGTGGAAGCCTGTGCTGCAACAGTTGGCGTGGGTGATGATGCAGGGGGAAAAGCCGACGGAGATTCGGGTTGCGATCGCAAAGGAAGAGGCGGTGAGAGCGATCGCTCAATTCCTGAATGGGAAAGTGGCGTATGCAGAAGATTTTGCGCGGAAGTGCCTGCGGGATTTGCAGAAGCATCATTTGGTTCAGGCAGGAACGAATCCTGAGGAGCTAGAGTTTCGGCATCAATTGATTCAGGAATATTACGCGGCGGAGTCTTTGCTGAATGGAGTTGCTGGGCTAGAGGATGAGTTACTAAAGCAGGATTTTTTAAATTATCTGAAGTGGACAGAGCCTGTGGCGTTGATGTTGGCATTAGTAGAGGATGAGACGCAGACGGTTCGAGTTGTGAAGCTGGCGGTGGAGGTAGATTGGAGATTGGGAGCAAGACTAGCGGGAGAAGTGAAGCGGGAGTTTCAGGGGCAGACTGTCGGACTAATCAATGCTTTGAACGTGACGACTTGGTTAAAGGTTAAGCTTCTGGGAGAGACGCGATCGGACTGTAGCATTGAGAGCTTGCTGCAACTCGTGGAAGATTCCGATTCCAATAAGCGTAGGAGTGCGGCAGAGGCGTTAGGCATGATAGGCAGCGAACAGGCAATTCCTGCATTACTGCAACTCGTGGAAGATTTCGATTTCTATGTGCGTAGGAGGGCGGCAGAGGCGTTAGGCAAGGTAGGCAGCGAACAGGCAATTTCTGCATTACTGCAACTCGTGGAACATTCCGATTTCTATGTGCGTAGGAGGGCGGCAGAGGCGTTAGGCAAGGTAGGCAGCGAA
>NZ_JCACCM010000171.1:0-8389 GCF_059501405.1 Myxacorys sp. | reverse complement strand
GGACGTCGAACCATCCCCGACTCGCTGGCGCACGCCCTACTGCTATGGTCATGATTGGAAAACTCCTAGATTTATTGCAGGTAAAGAAGGTTTCCCAAAACCAGACACCAATCTCAAAAATGAGAGGCTTGGCGAAGGTTTATGAGATAATTTACTTTTCTTTACTATATGACACTCATTATAAGAACAGGTTTTAAAAATTTCTAGTCCTGCAATTAATCTGCATAAACAAAAGGGTTGCAACATGCATAAACATAAAGAGCTACACTTTGCTCTCAGACTGCTTAGGGACTTTGTAAGCCGTTATTTCAGATATTTGTAATACTAGAATCTGGCTGTTTCACACGCTTTTTATGTTCATTATCGAATTGACTCTCAAGACCAATCCAATTCCTCTTTCCGTCCAGCGCAAGTCTGAGGAAGATGCTCAGGAGACCTATCAAAAGATTGTAGATGCCATAAAGTCTGGCGGAAACCAGCTTCTGGAGTTGACCTGCGATCGTCAGCCTGAGAAAAAACTGGCTATCTTCACGGACAGCCTCGCGGCTGTGCAGATGTACGAGAAGTCTAGCGCGACTTCTTCAGGCAGAACTCCGGGCTTCTTTTCAATGGCTGAAGCATAACGCTATGACGTTGAACGCTACTACTGCCATCCAAGCCACGGATCTGTATTTCGGTTGGACAGAAGATAAACTGATTCTCGACGCTTGTACTTTAGACGTTCCAAAAGGGGAATTTTGGATGCTGCTGGGTACAAATGGCAGTGGTAAGTCAACGTTACTGAGACTACTGGCTGGATTACTTACATCTACAGCGGGTGAGATTGAGGTTCAGCCACCTATTGGATTTGTCTTTCAAAATCCAGATCATCAATTAGTCATGCCAACGGTTGGCGCGGATATAGCATTTGGCTTAGTGCAGGAAGCACTGCCGACGCCAATTGTTCGGCAACGAGTTGAAGAAGCGCTCTCTGCTGTGAATTTAGAGGCTTTTCAACGACGCCCAATTTATGCACTCAGCGGTGGCCAAAAGCAACGAGTTGCGATCGCAGGTGCGATTGCCCGTCATTGTGAAGTTCTTTTATTAGATGAACCCACTGCCCTTCTCGATCCAGACAGTCAACTCGATCTGGTTGCTCAAGTCAGAACCTTAGTTAAAGAGCGAGGGATTAGCGCGCTTTGGGTGACACACCGTTTGGAGGAGTTGGAGTACTGCGACGGAGCCTTTCTTCTAGAACAGGGCCGAGTAGTCGATCGAGGAGAGCCAGAGCGTTTGAAGCAAAGACTGATGCACAGCGAGGCCTCTACTCTCGATCCGAGTTGACTATTCTGAGTAGATTGAGAGCAAGGTCAATTCATAACTTCAGCTAATAGGTAGAGTTTCGATTTATGACGTGTGTCTTTAGCAGTATCTGCTGTTACAGATGCAAATTTTTGTGTACAGATAACGAGTGAAGATGCCATATTAGGGAAGAACTCGATTTGCAAACCCTATTCCTGGATCTTGAGCGATGCCACGCGCTACGCCAGAAGCAATTTTGTTAGTAGACGGCTATAACATGGTCGGAGCTTGGCATGAGTTGAAACAAGTGCGCGATCGCCAGGGGTTAGAGGAAGCTAGGCGTCGGCTGGTGGAAGCACTCATGGGCTATAGCTCCTATAAAGGATTTGAGACGCAGATCGTGTTTGATGCCCAGTACCGCGATTCACCCAATATTCGAGAAGTCATTACAGAACATGTATCGGTGTATTACACCGACTTTGGACAGACCGCAGACTCTTTTATTGAACGAACTTGCGCCGATTTTCGCCAAGATATCCGAAAGTTTAAGCAGCGGCTGATTGTGGCAACTTCTGATCAAGCGCAAAAAGTAACGGTCATTGGATTTGGAGCCGATTGGATGTCGGCTGAGCGGCTAGCAAATGATGTGGAGTTTGTTGCTCGCCGTGTTCAACGTCACTTAAAGCCTGCTAAAAAGCCAACAGGGCGCTTTCTAATGCATTCATTAGACCCGATCGCGCAGCAGCGGCTGGCTCAACTTCGCTCTAGCGATCGCAAGAAGTAAATCTCCAAGTTCACGAAACGCCTCACAGAGCTTTAGGTTCCGCAACATTCGGCTACCTAGGCTCCGTTCGCCTGTAAGATTTGGAATCTAGCTATCGACAAAGCATAAAGACACCCAACGGTTATGAAGCGTAGAGCATTCGTGAGTACTGCTGCGATCGCGGCGGGAAGTACCCTGACCGCTTGCACGATTCGGAAGCGGGGAATGGCGGTCGCGGGGGCAGCCCTGCCGACAGTCGCTTGGCGAATGGCAACAAGTTGGCCTAAGTCTCTAGACACCATTTTTGGGGGTGCAGCTACCGTTTGTAAGCGCGTGGCAGAAATGACCGATGGGCGCTTTACGATTCAGCCCTTTGCCGCTGGTGAAATTGTTCCAGGGCTACAAGTTTTAGATGCAGTGCAGAATGGCACAGTTGAGTGCGGACATACAGCGAGTTACTACTATGTAGGCAAAAATCCTGCCCTAGCGTTTGGATGTGCGGTTCCGTTTGGGCTGAATGCCCAGCAGCAGAACGCATGGCTATATCACGGAAATGGACTTGAGGCGATGCACAAGCTGTATTCGGACTTTAGCGTGATTAACTTTCCCGCTGGGAATACAGGCGTTCAGATGGGCGGTTGGTTTAAGCAATCTGTAAAATCCTTATCAGACCTCAAGGGTTTGAAGATGCGGATTCCGGGCTTGGGCGGGGAGGTAATGTCTCGCTTGGGTGTCAACGTGCAAGTTTTGCCAGGGGGAGAGATTTATTTAGCGCTGGATCGAGGGGCGATCGATGCTGCCGAATGGGTTGGTCCTTACGACGATGAAAAGCTCGGTCTTCACAGAGCTGCAAAATTCTACTACTACCCTGGCTGGTGGGAACCGGGTCCGACTCTCGAAGTTCAGGTGAATCTTGGGGATTGGAAGAAGTTACCGAAGGAGTATCAGGAAGTCTTTAAGGCAGCAGCGTATGAGGCAAACATGAATATGTTGTCACAATATGATTCTTTGAATCGAGAAGCGATCGCACGCTTAACTGCTGCTGGAACCCAACTTACGCCTTACAGCAAAGAGATTATGCAAGCTGCACAGAAAGCTTCTTTTGATTTGTACGAAGAAAACGCTAGTAAAAATGCCACGTTCAAGCAAGTGTACGACCAGTGGAAACAGTTTCGCGGTCAGCTCTATCAGTGGAACAAAATTAATGAACTCAGTTTTTCAGACTTTGCGCTAAGTTCTGAAAGTTAATTTTTACCCACTTGCAGTTTGCCAATTAAGTCTTGGAGATCGAAGGTAAAAATCCGACAATGCCAGGAAATGTGATGATCAGTACCAACACCAGTAGTTGCAGCAAGATAAATGGAATCACTCCACGATAGATATCGGTCGTTTTGACTTCTGGAGGAGCAACACCGCGTAAATAAAACAAAGCAAACCCAAAGGGAGGCGTCAGAAACGACGTTTGAAGATTAGCTCCCAGCACAACTCCATACCAGACCATATCTAACCCTAACTGCTGCGCGACAGGCACAAAGAGCGGCACAACAATAAAGCAGATTTCAAAGAAGTCAATAAAAAATCCGAGCAGAAAGACCGCCAACATACTGACAAATAGGAATCCAGCCTTTCCACCGGGCAGATTAGTTAGGACATCGAACACAAAGCGATCGCCCTCGACGCCGCGAAATACTAAGCTAAACGCTGTTGAACCAAACAAAATAAATACAACCATGCTGGTCGTTCGTAAGGTCAAATCGCAAACCTCCCGCAGCGATCGCAGGGACAGTTTTCGGTTCAGCGCCGCCAGCACAATCGCGCCCAAGCATCCCACTGCGCCCGCTTCAGTTGGAGTAGCGTAACCAAAGAAAATACTGCCCAACACGAGCAGAATGAGAACGAGGGGAGGCGCGATCGCGAGAAACACTTGCTTGCCAAATTCCTTGCCAACGCCAAGATGAGATCGAACCTCTTCCGGTAGGGCAGGGGCAACATCGGGACGAATCCAAGCGGTAATTAACACGTGAAGCGCAAAGGCTCCCGCCATCATCAGACCCGGAATCACCGAGCCGATAAACAAATCGCCGACTGAGACGCCTAACTGATCCCCTAGAACAACTAGCACGACGCTGGGTGGAATAATTTGTCCTAACGTTCCCGATGCCGCGATCGCACCTGTTGCCAATTGTTTGTCGTAGCCATAGCGCAGCATGATCGGCAGCGAAATTAATCCCATCGTCACAACTGTTGCGGCGACCACGCCTGTGGTTGCTGCTAGCAATGCGCCCACTAAAACAACCGCTAAAGCCAACCCACCCCGCACTTTGCCAAATAAAATTCCAACGGTTTCTAATAAGCGTTCTGCGATCCCTGACTTTTCTAGCATCGACCCCATAAAGATGAAGTAGGGAATCGCTAGTAGAGTGTAGTTCGACATAGTGCCGAAAATGCGTTGGGGCATCGCGGTGAGAAAGATCGGATCAAACACGCCAAGCAACACGCCGATAATGGCAAATAGAATGGCAGTGCCACCCAGCGCAAACGCAACTGGGTATCCGATAGACAAGAGGACTAACGCTCCTAGAAACATCAGAGGCCCGAGCCACTCTGCATCAAACACGATTTCGTACTGATTCCAAAAATCCATGCCCACCTCCTACCCTTCTATGTCGTGGCGATTGGCTCTGCTAAGCTCCGACGAATCGCGCTGGGGTGGCAGTTGACCTGTGTAAATCGCCCAGTTTTTGATGATTTCAGAAACTCCCTGAACAATGAGCAGCACAAAGCTCACAATAATCATGGTTTTGATGGGGTAGCGAACCAGACCGCCCGGATCGGGCGAGACTTCACGGGTAATCCACGACTGCGCGATCGCATTCCACGAGAAGTAAATCACCAGCAAGCTAAACGGAATCAGAAAAAAAATCGTTCCGAACAGATCCGCTAACGCTCTCCATTTCCGATTCCAACGACTGTAGAAGATATCAACTCGCACGTGTTCATCGTGCTTGAGGGCGTAGGCTGCCCCCAACAGAAACACAAGGTCGAAAATGTACCACTGGGTTTCGATCCAGGCATTAGATGTGAGGTTTTGCCCAATCGCTTTGCCGATGTACCGCCCAATTACGTTCCAAACCCCAACGCCAACCATCAATAGGACAAGCCACAACGCAAGCTGCCCAATTTTTTCGTTGATTTGATCGATCGCGCTGGAGAGGCGAAGTAGTTTCTGCAATTTCGATCTCCTATAGACGTTAAGAGGCCTAGATTGACTGTGCAAGGGAGGCGACTCAACAGAATTTCAGCTTTCATTTGACCATATCGCTGGATCACAGTGGCAATTGCTACGGAAGGTTGCGAATAATTCCTGGTTTGCCCGATCGCGGATCGAAGAGTTTCAAAAACACTTGCCAAAGTCTTAGGTTTGTCGCTATTATGATATTCGCAAAGAGCGACGTTCCTCAGTAGCTCAGTGGTAGAGCGGTCGACTGTTAATCGATTGGTCGCAGGTTCGAATCCTGCCTGGGGAGTTTTAGAAAGAGGGATGAAAAATGAGGGATGAAACTTCTAAGCTAGAGTTTCAGCCTTCGGAGTTCAGCAAATATTGGAACCTGGACCCAGATGTAACGTTTCTCAATCATGGGTCGTTTGGGGCATGTCCGATTCCAGTTTTAGAATTTCAGCAAGCGTTGCGACAGCGATTAGAGCGGCAACCGCTTAAATTTTTCTCAAGGGATTTTGAAGCATTATTGGATCAAGCCCGTCAAATACTAGCTGAGTTTGTGGGTGCAGACTCAGAAGATTTAGTATTTGTGCCTAATGCGACGACGGGTGTAAATGCGGTGCTAAGGTCGCTGCACTTTCTGCCTGGTGACGAACTCCTCACCACTAATCAGGAATACAACGCTTGCCGTAATGCTTTGAATTTTGTAGCCGAGCGAACGGGAGCAAAGATTGTTGTTGCAGACGTACCTTACCCGATTGCATCACCAGATCAAGTGATTGAACCTGTGCTGCAAGCCGTTTCATCGAAGACACGATTGGCACTCCTAGATCACATTACGAGTCAGACGGGGCTAGTCCTACCGATCGCGCACCTCGCCCAAGAACTCGCTAAACGAGGCGTCGAGACGCTGGTTGATGGCGCTCACGCGCCTGGAATGGTTCCGATTAACCTGAAAGAAATTGGCGCGACCTACTATAGTGCCACCTGTCACAAATGGATTTGCTCTCCTAAAGGCGCGGCGTTCTTATATGTTCAGCGCGATCGCCAATCTGAAATTCGTCCGCTCACCATCAGTCACGGGGCAAACTCTCCAAGACGCGATCGCTCTCGCTTTCAGCTAGAGTTTGACTGGATGGGAACTGATGACCCAACCGCCTATCTCAGCGTTTCAAAAGCAATCGAGTGGATGGGATCGCTTCTCCCCGGAGGATGGGCAGAACTGAGGGCGAGTAATCGAGCCAAAGCGATCGCGGCAAGAGCGCTACTGTGCGATCTGCTCAACGTCGAACCGCCATGCCCAGACTCGATGCTGGGTTCATTAGCGACGATTCCGTTACCTGATGGCTCCTATGCTGGGCTTCAAGATGCCTTGTGGGAATCATTTAACATTGAGGTTCCGATCGTGCCCTATCCAAGCGAACCCAAGCGGCTGGTTAGAATTTCGGCACAACTGTACAACACACCCGACCAGTATCAATACTTGGGGCGATCGCTCCTAAAACTTCTCGCTAACTAGAGCACGGTTACCTTTGACCTCAAATCTCCATCCCTAGAATTACAGATCTTTTCACACAAACTTTTTTCTTAGGTTCCGCGATCCTCACTAAGGGTGAACTACTGAATTGGGCATCTTAGGGAAGGCAAACAACGTAAGTCATCCCTCGTAGGTTCTAGAAAGTGTTCCTCACCGTGCAGAACACGAATGGACTTTACAAGGGGTTGCCTAGCACTCCTACCCTAGAACGAATTCCCATGCTTTCTGGCTTTTACAAAACCCAATTTCCAGTTTGGCAATACCTCAATCAGCCTTTATTTCACCAAGGGTATCCATTGATTTTGGATCCAAAACGATTTTGGCATCACTACCGTGTCGAGCTTTTAGAACGGTGTCTCGTCACCCGGTGGGAATCTCAAAAACCTTGCGAGTAATACCAATTCTCTAAATCTAGGCTACAGATGATATCACTTAAGTGTTGTAATCTGTTGGCAATCATGGCAGGCGTTTACAAGTTGGAGATTCACGAAAGCGTAGAAGAACTCAAACAACTGCTGAGAAGTCAGACGAGCGCTCAGCGCAAAGAACGGATTCAGGTGTTGTACTTGCTTCAGACCCAGCAAGCGAAAACCGTACAAGCCGCAGCAGAATTAGTCGGGCGCAATCGAGTGACCGTACAGGAATGGTTGCAACACTATCGCAACAACGGGCTCGAAGGCTTGCGGGTAAGCAAGCGACCGACCGGACGACCACGCAAGCTTCCTGCCTGGGCAGAACAAGCGTTATACAAGCGATTGCAAGACCCAGAGGGATTTGAGAGCTACCAGGCGATTTGTGAGTGGTTCAAGACCACACTGGGACTCACGGTGGCCTACAAAACCGTTCACAAACTCGTGCATCAACGGTTAGGTGGAATGCCAAAAGTGCCGCGTCCTGAGAGCATCAAGCAATCGCCTGAGCAGTTAGAGGCATATCAAAAAACTTAGGGGAGAATCTAGCAATGCTGGCGTGGTTCAGTCTGAGTCTGTTGGGGATGCAACGACAAGTGCGCTTCTTTTGCGGTGATGAAGCTCGCTTTAGACTGAAGACCGTGAGTGGGCGCAAGATCACTGCCAAAGGAGCCAAGCCCATCGGCAGAGTGCAATGGCAATTTCAGGCAACCTATCTTTATGGCATCGTCGAACCGAAAACAGGGGCTTCAGTGTTCTATGAGTTCTCACATCTCAACACCGATTGCTTTCAAGTATTCCTCAACTTGATTGCTCAGCAATTTGCCGATGAAGTCATTATTCTCCAACTCGATAATGGCGCGTTTCACAAAGCCAAGCGCCTGCAAGTGCCGGACAACCGCGTGATTTCAGCCGCCCCACTGTCCGGAACTCAACCCAATTGAGCAGGTCTGGCAGTATCTGAAACGCCGACTGCGATGGCATCTTCCTCAAAACTTGGAGCAGCTACAGCAATGGATGACCCAACAGCTTGAAGTCTTGTCTGCCGAGACGATCATGTCCATTACAGGACGGGCATCTATTCTAGAGGCTCTATCTGTAGCCGGAATTTAGAGAATTGGGATAAGCCGTGAATCCTTTGCAGCATCTCCCACAGGGCTTCCCGCTCATTCCCGGTG
>NZ_JCACCM010000170.1:0-8586 GCF_059501405.1 Myxacorys sp. | reverse complement strand
TTTTAAGTCGGAAAAATAATCTGAGACAAAAAGAAAAATAATTTGAGACTCGACATCTTCTGACAGCTTACGGGATGAGAGCTTCTTTCTTTTGCTACGCTACATCTGACCTTTTCAGACGTCCTCTCAGAAACGCTAAAAATGAGATGCCCTTTCAGTAATGTTTACAGGCGTGAAAAGCTTGGCTTCTAATTGGTCGCTGCGGTCAACTAATTTGTTACTCTAGATAAATCCGGTTGAGCGGCACTTGCTTATGGTTGTGCCTTCTCCTAAATTTTGTGCCGTTGCTTGTAAGGGATCACCACTTAACGCGACGAACTATTGCCGAAAAAAGGGGAACAAGTCACAACCTGAGCTTACTTATTGTCTTACAACACTACTTACCGTCCCGCAACGCTACTTACCGTCCCGCAACGCTACTTACCGTCCCGCAACGCTACTTATCGTCCCACAACGCTACTTATTGCCTTACGACATGTATGTGTTGTTTTATGGTGTTTTGTTTTAAAGGAATGGTTTTTATCAAATACTGATAAGAGTCTGTTGTGACGAACATACTACCAAGCGTTTTGGAATTTTGTGGTGTCTAAAGATTCGATAGCCTCTTTGCTTTCCCCGGAAGTAATTTTAGGAAAAATCTCAGAAATCACCCTTCAAATCCAACAGTGTAGGGAACTAGAAAGCATCTTGCAGTGGGCACTCGGCGATATTAGAGTACTGTTGCAAACCGATCGCGTTCTCATCTATCGCTTTCTGGAGGATCAGGATGCTGTTGTAGCATTTGAGTCTATTGGTACGGACTGGACACCTATCCTCGGACAACTAGTCTACGACCCGTGTTTTAATGCAACTTGGGTCGAACGCTACAAACAGGGACAGACTGCTACCATCTCAGACATTCACGATGGGACGGTTGATCCTTGCTATGTTCAACTCCTAGAACGCTTTGGGGTGCAAGCCAATGTGGTGGTGCCGATTTTCAGTCAGGACATCTTGTGGGGCTTGGTGATTGTCCACCACTGTCGCACCCCGCGCGAGTGGCAGTCCCTGGAGGTACAGCTATTGCAGCACATTGCCCTGCACCTAGGGATGGCTATCCAGCAAGCGGAACTGCGCCAACGCCAGCAACACTTAGAAATCCAGCTTGAGCAGCACACCGTTGACCGACAACAAGCGGCAATCGCCTCACAAGCTGTAATCCGCATGGCAGGAACAGAGGCCGACATCACCGAGAAAAAGCAGGCTGAAATTGCTCTGCAAGAGAGTGAACACCGATTTCGAGTACTTTCCCAATCTGCTCCTGTAGGCATTTTTTTGACGGATGCCACAGGGTCTTGCACGTATGTTAATGAGCGCTGGTGTGAGCTAACCCAATTAACGAGCGCACAGGCGGTTGGTGAGGGGTGGCGGCAGGCAATTCATCCCGGCGATCGCCCACGCATTTTTGCAAAATGGAGTGCTGCGATTCGGGAGGGCAGAGAGATTAACCCGGAGTTCCGCTTCCTGCGTCCAGATGGGCTGAGCGTATGGGTAGCAGGGAGAGCCACTGCCCTAAAAGAACCAAATGGCGATATTTCCGGCTTTGTTGGCACGGTGAGTGACATTAGTGATCGCAAAGCCGCCGAAATCGCCCTGGTAGAATCGCAGCAACAATATCAAACCTTAGTGGAAAATTCCCCAGATATCATTGAGCGATTTGATCGGCAACTGCGGCACCTCTACGTCAGCCCAGCCCTCACCAAAATGACCGGGACTCCAGCCGAGGTCTTTTTGGGCAAGACCTACCGCGACTTAGGCATGGACGAGGTGATGGTCAGCGCCTGGGAGACTGCTGCTGCGCGGCTGTTGGCAACAGGACAGAAACAGGTGATTGAATTTGAAACCCTCACGCTTCAGGGTATTCGTTCCTTTGAAATGGTCATTGTCCCTGAATTGTCTGATCACCAGACGATTGAGTCGCTCCTCTGTCTTTCTAGAGATGTGACAGATCGCAAGGCTGCCGAAACTGCCCTGCGCGAGCAGCAGCACTTTACCGAGCAGATTGCTAGGTCTACCCTGGCAATTCTGTATGTCTACGACCTGATTGAGCAGCACAATACCTATTCCAACCAACAGGTTGAAGCGGTTTTGGGATACTCCCCAGACGAGATCCGGACAATGGGCAATGCTCTCTTTCCACTGCTGATCCATCCAGACGATTTGCCTACCGTGATGGCCAATCAACAGCGTCTTTTGAGGGTTCAGGATGACGAATTTGTGGAGACGGAATACCGAATGCGCCACAAAACGGGGGACTATCGCTGGTTACTGAGCCGAGATCGAATCTTTAGTCGCACGGCTGAGGGGTTGCCGAAGCAATCGTTGGGGGTTGCTACTGACATCACAATCCTAAAGGAAACCCAGGCTTCCCTACGCCAACAGGTGGAGCGCCAACGGTTGCTCACCGCGATCGCCCAACATATTCGTCAAACTCTGGATTTGGATCACATCCTCCAGACCACAGTGACTGAAGTTCGGCAGCTGCTGCAAACCGACCGCGTGATCATCTATCGGTTTGAACCCGACTGGAGCGGCATCATCATTGCAGAATCAGTGGCAGAGGGATGGCGGTCAATCCTGGGAATGCAAATCACCGATACCTATTTTCTCGCAACCCAGGGACGACCCTGTGAGCAGGGCATGGTGAGGGCAACCGATGATATTTACACCGCTCATCTAGCTCGATGTCATGTGGCACTGTTAGAGCAAATGCAGGTGCGGGCAAAACTGGTGGTGCCGATCCTGCAAGATCACCACATGTGGGGATTGTTAGTGGCCCATCATTGCCGCTCTCCCCGGCAATGGGAAGCCTTAGAAATTGAACTGCAACAACAGCTGGCAACGCAGATTGCGATCGCTATCCAACAAGCCGATCTTTATCAACAATCACAACTAGAACTAGCAGAACGCCAACTAGCAGAAATTGCCCTACAACAACTGAACCAGGATCTGGAACAACGGGTGCAAAAGCGCACCCAATCTCTGCACCAACAGGCAGAACAAGAGCGATTGCTGCGCTTGATCATCCAAAATATCCACCGCTCCCTCGATGTGGGAGAAACTCTCACTACTGTGCTTAGCGAGACCCGCCAGACCCTCAGGGCAGACCGAGTTGCGATTTATCAGTTTAATCCTGATTGGAGTGGCAATTTTGTGGCAGAGTCGGTGGATGAAAGGTGGGAGCCTTTGGTGCAACCGGATATCCAGAAAGTTTGGCAAGATACCGACTTGCAAGAGATCCAGGGCGGACGCTACCAAAACAATGAAACCTTTGCGGTTAACGATATTTATGCAATCGGGCACAGTCAGTGTCACATTGACCTGTTAGAGCAGTTTCAAGCGAGAGCCTATGCGATCTCCCCCATTTTTGTGAACGATACGCTGTGGGGTTTGCTTGCCGTCTATCAAAATAGTGGTCCCCGCAAGTGGCAGGAATGGGAAATCAGCCTACTCCAGCAGCTTAGTATTCAAACAGCGATCGCCCTTCGTCAATCTCACTTGTACCAATCCGTCCAGGCGCAGGTGAAAGAACTGGAGCGGCTCAACCAGCTGAAAGATGACTTCCTTAGCACCGTCTCCCATGAACTGAGATCGCCCATGTCCAACATTAAAATGGCAATTCAAATGCTGGAAATCAGCTTGAAACCTTTGGGTGTATTGGAAGATGAATCTAACGTCGTCAATCGCTATTTGAAAGTCCTGCGAGAGGAAGGGAAACGGGAGGTTAATTTAATCAATGATCTGCTGGATCTAGCGCGCCTCGATGCTGGGGCTGAGCCGCTCGATCCCACCAGCATAGCGCTCCAGTCTTACATTCCCGACCTGACAGAGTCATTTCTCGAACGCATCCACCAACATCAGCAGCAATTAGCCATTCACATTCCTGACAATTTACCCCCCTTCACTACCGATTTGCCCTTTTTGGAGCGCATTCTAACCGAACTGCTGCACAATGCCTGTAAATATACTCCGGTTGGAGAAACGATTACGGTGTCTGCTCAGTCCACCTCAGCAACCCTAGAGATTTGCATTAGCAACTCTGGCGTCGAAATTCCAGCCGCAGAGTGCGATCGCATCTTTGACAAGTTCTACCGCATCCCTAACAATGATCCTTGGAAACATGGTGGTACAGGGTTGGGGTTAGCTCTGGTGAAAAAACTGACCGAACGATTGGGTGGGACTATCCACGTTGAAAGTAGTGGTGGACAAACAGCCTTTATTTTAGAGTTCGGTTTTACGGGTGGCGAACTTCAACTGAGATCACATCGGCTATCTTGAGATTAATTTCCCTAGTTTTCGGAGGTGAATTGCCCTGTCCCTATCATTTGAACCAATTTGCCGCGTTCCGCACTTTTTGGGGTTGTGTCGCAAAAACTAACTGGTCTTCCCAGGAGATGTGCAACGAGGTTCAAATTGTAAAGCTAGAACAGAAACACTAGGGATGTTCTAGCAGAAGTAGGCAGTGGAAAATGACATGGTTAGCCTTTGGATTGAAGCAAGTGACGAGGTCAGAAATGACCAGCACTCCTGTAGCAGGAGTTGAATTGACCACGAATGAGCCAGCGAATCCAGTATCTAAAGCATAGCGACCATCGAAATATTAAGCGAGTGACAAAACCGAGGATGGGATTCGGGTCATTTAATACGGCAAGACGAACACTGAGAGGAATTGAAGCCATGAGTGTGATTCGCAAAGGACAGCTGAAGGGAACCAGTTGAGGAAACAGTGCGTCCCAAATGAAGTTTATTGAAAAGCTCTTTGGCATTAGTACTTGACGGAACGCGAACAAGATAGTTCATTTGTCACTAAAAAGTATTTGCGACACAACTCTTTGCTTCTATAGGTGGTTTTGCTCGAGCTACCTATCAAAATCACAGCAATTGTCACAGGATTAATCTGTTCCATCCGCTTTCATACCTTTAAGGTGCTCCTGCCCCCACTCACACAGTAGCTTAAAGACGGGTATCAATGTTCTGCCATAATTTGTGAAAGCATACTCAACTTTTGGAGGCATCTCTGAAAGCATTTTACGGCTAATAATTCCGTCACTTTCTAGTTCACGCAGTTGCTGGATCATCATTTTTTCAGTGATGTCAGGAATTAACCGCTTCAATTCGCTGTATCGCTTTGCTGCATCCTTCAGATGCCACAGGATTAAGAGCTTCCATTTGCCACCCAAGACTTTCAGGGTCGCTTGCACGAATGGTGTATTGTCAGCTGGTTCTGGTTGCATGAGAATCACATCTTGGTGAGCCGATAGGTACTTACTAAAAAGTTAGTACTTGCTAAAAAGACAGTAGAAGTATACCTTGCTATCTATCAAAGTTCGGTGTTCCAAACTTAGGATGCAAGGTAATGTCTTTATTGAAAGGAAAAATAGCGTTAGTTACGGGTGCCTCACGGGGAATTGGTCGAGCGAGCGCCGAACGGTTGGGGCATGATGGCGCAAATGTCGCCATTACCTATGCAGGCAATCGAGATAAAGCGGAGGCAGTGGTCGCAGCTATTCAGAGTAATGGGGTGCAGGCGATCGCAATCCAATCAGATATTAGCAATCTTGAAGAGACCCGCAACCTGTTTGGGCAAGTTCTCAGCACCTTTGGGCAGCTTGATATTGTGGTCAACAATGTTGGTGTATCTACTTACAAGCTAACTGCGGATATGCTCGAATCTGATTTTGATCACATCTTCAACACCAATGCCAAAGGCACATTTTTTGCTCTGCAAGAAGCTGCAAAGCATCTCAGTGACGGTGGACGCATCATTATTATCCAGTGGTGCAACCAAGCAAAGTATTCCAATGGGTGGGGTCTATGCTGCTAGTAAAGCTGCGATCGAGCAGTTTAGTTTTGCCTTATCCAAAGAGCTAGGACATCGGGGTATCACGGTGAATCTAGTTTCTCCAGGAGTCACTGAAACCGATGGATTAATTATGCCTGCCGATGCTTTAGAGCATCTGATTCAATCGACACCCCTCGCTCGTCTTGGACAACCAGCCGATATTGCAGATGTCGTAGCGTTTCTGTCCTCCGATGATGCCCGTTGGGTCAATGGACAAATCATTCAAGTGAATGGTGGCATCCTGTAAATCAATGTTGTTGAGAACTATACGCTATGTCTCAAGCCAACGTTGTTGATACAAAACCAGCCACTATAGCCCTAGCAAAGCGGAACTGATCACTGGTGTAGTTGTGGACTCTCTGCCAATCAACCCTTCTATAACAGTTTACACAAGGGAACTGACTTTAAACCCGTAACCTTTCACAGGGATGGGCAAAAGCAAGTCGTCCTGTGCTGGTGTAAAGTGACTGGGAGACTTCCTTTCTCCGATGGCTCTCATAACAATCTTTAGATCTAGGAAACCATGATGCAGTCTCCTGCTGGAGTTGTCTCTATTATTAGGCACGTTAAGCCGGGTTCGGAAGCTGCATTTGAAGAAGCAGTGCGAGGTGTAATTCTCGCGGCTAGCGCCTCTCCGGGCTATGCGGGGAGTGAAGTTCTGCATCCCACAACGAAGCGGGGTGCATGGCAACTTATTTTGCGCTTTGATACTCTTGTTCATTTACAAGAGTGGGAAAAATCTCCTATTTGCCAGGGCTGGATTGCTAGAGCAGATGCACTCGGCATCGGTGATCCAAAAGTTTCGCGGGTCAATGGTTTAGAAGCTTGGTTCGCTTTGCCTGAGGTTCCGAATGCGCTCCCTTCGCCTAAATGGAAAACTGCAATTGTCAGCGCGATCGGTATCTATCCAGCCATTTCCCTGATGCCAATCCTGCTAAAACCAATCACGAATGAACTACCCGCTTGGCTAGCAACGTTCGTCAATATTGTCATCATGATGCCGTTAATGACCTGGGTCATCATGCCCCAAGTGACGCAATTATTTAAGCGGTGGCTTTATCCTTCTGCGGCAAGCCATTGAGCCAAAAAATCATCTAATCAAATTAAAAGAATGGATTCATGAATAACCTGCATCTAGAAAATGGATTCCCAGTCAATCCTATTCAAGTCGGTGATGGGATTGTTCTCATCAACATTTTTACGCTCGACCCGGCTAAGGCTGAGCAGTTTGTCTCTACACAAGTTGGTGAATACAAGAGGTTACAAGGTCAATTTCCAGGCAGTTATACAGCCAATCTGCATATTAGCCTTGATCGCACCCGAGCTGCTAACTATGCTCATTTTGCCTCTGTAGAAGATTATGTCGCGATGCGAAACAGCTCTGAATTTGCTGACCATTTAAAGCGTCTTCAGGGACTTGTAGTTAAAGCAGAACCCCAACTCTATCAAGTGGTTTACACACAGCATTCTAATATGCCAACTTCTGAAGAACCTTTACCTATGTTGCCCAATCCAGAACTTGCACCACAACTTGCGCCACCTTCACTCAGTTGACCCAGCTTCTTAGAACTACCAACCTATCGATCGCTACCGTTGCAACTCAAGTTGGTTTTGTCGATCAAAGTCACTTGACTCGCCATTTCAAACGTCAGGCTGGCGTGCCGCCTAGTCAATTTCTCCCTTAGAGCAGATTGACTGAGGTGAGCGAAAGATACGCTCGGCAAAGATCACTTCTCGCTTGATTTCATCGGCTTTGCTACGGCTGAGTACACCGCGTTAAACAACGGGAAACAACGCAGCGTCGCCGAGCGCAATGAAGCTGTGAAAGGGTTGTGCCGCAAATCTCAGGGGGAGACAGCGGGGTTGAAAGCAAGATGAGCTGGCAGGGTGGCGGAGGCTATGGGATGACGCTTTGGAAGCAAACCGTGGTCTTCGTCCACCTGGATATTTGTTTTATAACCGAATGGCTCAAAAGGCGGGAGATGAATTTGCAATGATGAAGATTAACGGCAGATTTGTTCGCTTTCGCCGCACTGCCGCAACAGGTCAAGAATTCTATGGTCAGCGAACTTCCCAAACGTTTGTTAGTCAAGCTTCACATCAACTTGCAGTTGATGTGAAGCTTGGACAACCCGGTGAAATCGAATCAGGTGCAACTACGGGTACACTTCAAGTGCAATACCAGGGTGAAACCTTGAAAATCTCAGTATGAGGCGATGCTGGTTATTAAGAGTGATGAGTCACTAATGACTTTTGTCATTTTAATCGATGACTTATGTGTGAACTCCATTACTTTCTTGATTTTTATACTGCTATTGATTGTAATCATTGAGGATTGATAAATGAAATATCTGAACTGGATTTTTAGAGCAACCTCTCTATCAATTTTGTGGATTTCAATGAATACAGCCTCTGTTTTAGCTGAACCTGCATCTCTTTTCAAACCTATAATTGATGACATTCAACAACAATTACCAGATGGGCTACAAATGCGGCTGCCAGCCTACCTATCTCAACAGGCACTAGCAATGCACCCATTTATTAAAGCTGACTCTAAAGGGTTACAAGTGTATCTTTCTCCCAAATCCAACTGTAATCAACCCAAATGTTCAATTGGTGGAATTGGCGTATTTACACAAGAAGGTTTTTCCGGCGTTGCTGAATGAGAAGATGAATTAGCATGGAATCGGCACATCTCGAAATTT